>JACQEQ010000147.1 GCA_016200445.1 Gammaproteobacteria bacterium
GAGCGAATTGGTGCAGGTGGCCACGGAGCATTGGGTGGGCGATTTCAAGCTGGACATTCTGTGCACGGATGGCGACGACCAGGTGATCATCGAAAATCAGTTGGAGAAAACCAACCACGCGCATCTGGGTCAGCTCATCGCTTATGCCGCCGGAGTGGGTGCGAAGAAAGTGATTTGGGTGGCGGAGTCGTTCCGACCCGAGCACGCTGCCGCACTGGAGTTCCTCAACGAAAATACGACCGACGAGTTGAGCTTCTTCGCTGTGGAGGTGGAGCTGTGGCGCATCGGCGATTCACCGCTCGCGCCGAAATTTGAGGTGGTGGTGAAACCGAACGATTGGGTGAAGTCCGGCCGCGAGCAGGCACGCGCTGCGTCGTCCACCTCACCCACCAAACAATTGCAGCAGAAATTCTGGATGGCGCTGATCGAAAGGCTGGCTATTAGAGCGCCGCACATTCGACCGCAAAAACCTCGACTCCAGCACTGGCTCAACAATTCCATCGGGCGTTCCGGGTTCGGTTTGAACCTTACGGCCAACATCCGCGACGAACGGCTGGGCGTGGAACTGTGGATTCCGGGGGTGGAAGCCAAGCAGCACTTCGCCAACCTGTGCGCGCGCAAAAAAGAAATCGAAGACCAGTTGGGGTTTGAATTGGACTGGCAGGAGCTTCTCGATGCCAAAGGCTGTCGCATCGCCACTTGGTATCCAAATGCATCCATCGAAGATGAAAACCGATGGGATGAATATTTGGAATGGCTGACGCAGCGATTGGTGAAGATGGATCAGGTGTTGCGGCCGGTTGTGAAGGCGTTGCCGTGATAACGAGGCCGCCTGAGCCATGAGCTACCGCCCAGATCAGATTCTGATCTATCACATTACCGATCTTCAAAACTTACCCAGCATTCTGGCCAACGGCAGGTTACGTTCCGATGCGGCAATGGCGCAACACAACCCCGCAGTGATCGGCTATGGGCATATCAAGAAGCGCCGAATGACTGAGATTCGAGTGGATTGTTGTGGTGGCCGATTTGTAGGCGAGTTCGTGCCGTTTTATTTTTGCCCGCGCTCACCTATGCTCTATACCGTCAATTTAGGCAACACGGGGCGCCCGCCCGGTTGCCAGCGAACTATCGTGCATCTGGTTAGCACTCTTGCGGCCGGAATAGGCCAGAACAGGGCTTGGGCCATCAGTGATGGAAATGCCGGGGCTTTACATGCCACGTTTTCGGCGAATTTGTCTGCGCTTGCTGGTCTGGACTGGGATGCAATACGCGCAACCCAATGGCAAGGCCAAACTCATCAAAAATCAGCCGAGTTCTTGCTCGCTGATTTTTTTGATTGGTCGGGCTTTCATAAGGTGGGTTGCTATAATAACGAGGCGGCGCTACAGGTACAGAACATGACGGCACAGCATGTTCATCGCCCGACCGTGAGCGTTGAATCCAATTGGTACTACTAGACATGATCGAGACTACTGAAGGTAACCTGCTTAATGCACCCGCAGAGGCGCTGGTGAATACCGTTAACACCGAAGGCGTTATGGGCAAGGGCATCGCGTTGCAATTCAAGCAAGCGTACCCACAAATGTTCCGCGCCTACGAACAAGCCTGCAAGTCGGGCGAGGTGCAATTGGGCAAGGTGCATGTGTATGACTTGGGCGGCCTCGTCGGCGGTCCTCGCTGGATCATCAACTTTCCTACCAAGGGACACTGGCGCGCGCGCAGTCGCAAAGCAGACATTGAGGCGGGTTTGCAGAGCTTGGTCGAGACGATCCGGCAATTGAATATCCGCTCGATTGCTGTATCGCCTCTGGGTTGCGGTCACGGGGGGCTGGATTGGGCTGACGTTCGCCCGTTGATCGAGTCCGCTCTCGGTGGCTTGCCTGATGTGCGTGTCTTGTTGTTTTCACCGGGTGCAACGCCGACTGCGGCGTCGATGCCGAACCGCACTGAGCGGCCGAAAATGACCATCGGCCAGGCGGCGCTCATTGCATTGATGGATCGATACCTGAAAGGTCTGCTCGATCCGTTTGTGAGTCTTTTGGAAATTCATAAACTGATGTACTTCTTGCAAGCCGCCGGCCAGCCGCTGCGCTTGCAATACGAGGCCAAAGGATTTGGTCCCTACGCCAAGAATCTGCCCCAGGTATTGATTCGTCTGGAGAGTCACTACACCCAAGGCTATGGTGACGGCAAAGATTCGCCGACCAAGACTATCGAATTGCTGCCCGGCGCCGTGGATGAGGCGCAAACATTCTTGAAGGAAGACGAAGTTATTTGCCAGCGCATGGAGCGTGTCACCGAGCTTATCGAAGGTTATGAAGACCCGCTTGGCTTGGAGCTGTTGAGTTCGGTTCACTGGGTGATGCAACATAACCCTGAGGCAAGGCTGACTGCTGCTACTGCGGTAAAGGCAGTCCATGAATGGAATAACCGCAAGCGCCGCACACTCAAAACCGAGCACTTAACCAAGGCGTGGAAACACCTTGTGGACAAAGGCTGGGCACCCACCGAAATAACAGTCTAACGTGGAAATCGAGGGGCTGATTCCATTCTGGACGAACCTCGAATCAGTGTTCGTCGGAATATGACCCACGCCTACACCGAAGACCAACTCGTCGAGCAGCCCGCCATCGGGCTGTTTGCAGCGCTTGGCTGGCAGACGATGTCGGCGCTGGAAGAAACCTTCGGCGCGGGCGGCACACTTGGCCGCGAGACCAAGGGCGAGGTGGTACTGGTGGAGCGCCTGCGCGCCGTGCTGTGCAAATTCAATCCCGCACTGCCGCCGGAAGCGATCAGCAACGCCGTCGATGAGTTAGCCCGCGACCGTTCGGCGATGAGTCTGGAGGCTGCGAACCGCGAGGTGTATCGGCTGCTCAAGGAAGGCATCACGGTATCGGTGCCCGACCGCGAGCAAGGCGGACAGAAAACCGAACGCCTGCGTGTGGTGGACTGGGAACATCCCGAAAACAACGACTTTCTCTTGGTGAGCCAGTTCAGTGTAACCGGCGCACTTTATACCTGTCGGCCGGATTTGGTCGGCTTCGTTAATGGCTTGCCGTGGGTAGTGATCGAACTCAAGAAGCCCGGCGTGCCCGCGCGGGCCGCCTTCGATGAAAACCTCACCCATTACAAACAGCAGATTCCGGCGCTGTTCTGGAGCAATGCGCTGCTCATCGCCTCCAACGGCACCGACAGTCGCATCGGTTCGCTGACTGCGGATTGGGAACGCTGGGTGGAATGGAAGCGTATCGAGCGCGAGGACGAACCGCGCCGCGTGTCGCTGGAAGTGATGTTGCGCGGCACCTGCGACTGCAGCCGTTTGCTGGATCTCGTGGAAAACTTCACGCTGTTCTCCGAACACAAGGCCGGGCTAGTGAAGATTCTCGGCCAGAACCACCAGTTCCTCGGCGTGAACAACGCCATCGCCTCAATGCTTGAGGCGCGCAAGCTCGGCCACGGACGCGGCGGCGTGTTCTGGCAGACGCAGGGCAGCGGCAAGAGTTTCTCGATGGTGTTTTTCGCGCAGAAGGTGTTGCGCAAGCTGGCCGGCAACTGGACCTTTGTTGTGGTTACTGACCGAGTGGAATTGGACGAGCAAATCGCCAAGACCTTCAAAACCACAGGCGCGGTTTCGGAAGCTGAAGGCGACGAATGCCACGCCGCCAACGGCGCCCATCTGCGCGAGCTGCTGCGCGGTAACCACCGCTACGTCTTCACGCTGGTACACAAATTCCAGACACCGGAGCTGTTGTGCGACCGTTCCGACGTGATTGTGCTGACCGACGAAGCGCACCGCAGCCAGTACGACACACTCGCGCTCAATATGCGCGCGGCGCTGCCCATGGCGATGTTCCTCGCGTTTACCGGCACACCGCTAATCGCCGGTGAGGAACGCACCAAAGAAGTGTTCGGCGATTACGTTTCGATTTACGACTTCCAGCAGTCCATTGAAGACGGCGCCACGGTGCCGCTGTTCTACGAAAATCGCACGCCGGAATTGCAGCTCGTCAATCCGAACTTGAATGAAGACATCTACCAATTGATTGAGGACGCCGAACTAGACCCCGAGCAAGAAGCCAAGCTCGAACGTGAGCTCGGTCGGCAGTATCACCTGCTGACGCGTGACGACCGACTGGAAACCGTAGCGCAGGACATCGTGCGACATTTTCTTGGGCGAGGTTTCGTGGGCAAAGCGATGGTGGTGTCCATCGACAAGGCCACTGCACTCAAGGTGCACGACAAAGTGAAAAAGCACTGGGCCGTGGAAACCGCACGGGTGCAAAAGGAGTTGGGTGAACTTGCCTATTTACCGCGCGGTGGCGAAATGACCCCCGAACAGGCGCGACGCGATCTGCGCATGGCCGAATTGAAACAACGCATGAGTGTGCTGACCACCACCGACATGGCGGTAATCGTTTCGCCGGGGCAGAACGAAATAGCGCAGATGCACAAGCTGGGTCTCGACATCGAGCCACACCGCAAGCGCATGTACGAATCACAGCCGGGGCTGGACGAGAAGTTCAAGGATACGGAAGACCCGCTGCGACTGGTGTTCGTCTGCGCCATGTGGCTGACCGGCTTTGACGCACCGAGCTGTTCGACGGTGTATTTGGATAAGCCAATGCGCAATCACTCGTTGATGCAGACCATCGCCCGCGCCAACCGTGTATTCCCCGGCAAGCACAGCGGCGTGATCGTGGATTACGCCAACGTCTTCGCCTCGCTGGAAAAGGCGCTGGCGATCTATGGTGCAGGCAAAGGTGGCAAGAACCCCGTGAAGGACAAGCAACAACTGGCGGAAGAACTGCGAGGCGCAGTTAATGAGGCGACAACCTTCTGCGCCAGTCATGGTGTGATGCTGGCTGAGATTGAGGCGCTGGCGGCCGGTGGCATGGAGCGCCTGACACGCATTCAGGATGGGATAAACGCGCTGATATCACCCGACCCGTTGCGCCGCGACTTTTTTGCTCATGAAAGATTGGTGAGCACGCTCTACCGCGCGGTGAAGCCCGACCCAGCGGCGCTGGAGTTCGCGAGCCGCGTGGCGTGCCTGACGACGCTGGCCGAGGCAATTCGTGTGATGGTGAGCCCGAACCCGCCCGACATCTCGCAGGTGATGAAGGCGATCAACGAGCTGCTCGATGCATCCATCACCGGCCACGAAATCCGTGATCAGGGACCACCGGCACTTGATCTTTCCAAGATCAACTTCGAGGCGCTGGCTAAGCGCTTCAAAAAATCGAAACATAAAAACACGGAACTCGAAGCACTTAAGGCGGCAATCCGCGCCCAACTGGAAAAGATGATCGAGCTCAATCGCACCCGCGCCGACTTTGCCGAGAAATTCGAGGAGCTGATCGAAAGCTACAACGCGGGCAGCCGCAACATCGAAGAGCTATATCAGGAACTCATCGCATTGAGCAATAGCCTGAACGACGAGCAACAGCGTCATGTGCGCGAGAACATGAGCGAGGAAGAGTTGGTCATCTTCGACATTCTCACGCGCCCAGCACCTGCGCTCAGCGATGAAGAGCGTGGTGAAGTGAAGAAAGTCGCGCGCACGTTATTAGGCACACTCAAGGCGTTGCTCGTGTTGGGCTGGCAGGATGCTGGGGTGTATTCCTAACTTCCTAGCTACGGATGCCGATGCAGCAGCTATTAGCTTTGCCAGATAAAAACCCGGTCACGCACTTTGATGTATTGGGATGATTTCGGCGCCAGCCTTCAGCTTGTCGAGATAGTCCGCCCATTGCTGCATCATCTTGCGGCGTTCGGGCAGGTGCGCTGTGCGGTTATACGCGCGCCCGTTAGGGTCTTTCACCGCATGGGCCAGTTGGTGTTCGATCAGGTCGGGGCGCACACCCAGTACTTCATCAAGAATCGTTCGCGCCATTGCACGGAAGCCGTGCCCGCTCATTTCATCTTTTGCAATGCCCATGCGGCGGAATGCCGCGTTGACCGCGTTTTCGCACATCGGGCGACTGCTAGAACGCGCGCCGGGGAACAGAAATGTTCCGTGTCCGGTCAGCCCGTGAAGCTCGCGTAAGATCGCAACCGCTTGTGTTGCGAGCGGAACGATATGTTGTGAGTCCGTCTTGGTGACGTTGTAACGCCACTCGGCGGCATCAAGGTCGATGTCATCCCAGCGCGCACCGCGTAGCTCTCCGGGGCGCACGAACACCAGCGGGGCGAGCTTGAGCGCGGATTGCACGGCGAACGTGCCTTGGTAGCCGTCGATTTGCCGAAGTAGTGCGCCGACGTGTTTTGGGTCAGTGATTGCAGCGAAGTGTTCGCCTTTCACCGGTGGCAGGGCGCCGCGTAGGTCAGCCGTAGGATCGCGAGTAGCGCGGCCGGTGGCGACCGCATAGCGGAACACTTGCCCACACGCTGAAAGCGCGCGATGCGCGGTTTCCAGTGCGCCACGGGCTTCGATGCGTCGCACGACAGATAAAATCTCAGGGGCGATGAGATCGGCGATGGGCTTGCCGCCAATCCAACCGAAAATATCGCGCTCAAATCGACGGATCATTTTGTCGGCATGGCTCGTTGCCCAATTCGGCGAGTGCTTCCCGAACCATTCACGCGCGACGACTTCGAAGCTATTCGCGGATCGTTCCACGCGCGCCGCGCTGAGGGCTTGCCGGTTTGCGCTGGGGTCGATGCCTTCGGCCAACAGTGTGCGGCATTCGTCGCGCCGCTCGCGCGCACGCTTCACGCTCACATCGGGGTAGACGCCAAGTGACAGAAGTTTTTCCTTCTTATCGAATCGGTATTTCAGTCGCCACCACTTTCCACCGGTAGGAGTTACCAGAAGGAACAGCCCTTTTTCATCGGAAACCTTGTACGGCTTCTGCTTGGGCTTCGCATTGCGGGCAGTGGTATCGGTC
>JACQEQ010000135.1 GCA_016200445.1 Gammaproteobacteria bacterium
AAATGGACAGCTTGAATATCCGCAGAATTCGGACTGCTCATTGTCAGGAGACAGGCAAATAACCTGCACGCACCCAGCCATTGCGCCGGACGCGATGGTGGAATTGATCTTTCGCGCGCGGGTAACTACGGCCGCCTTGACCGATGTCGTGAGCACCGCAGAAGTTCGCCCCATCGATTTCGCGACCAATCCCGCCTACAGCCGGGCGCAGGTGACTTTGCATGTCAATGCACCGGATGTCGGAGTGACCTGGTCGGGTCCGTCGGAACCAACGGTGGGTAGTTTCGGCAACTATGTCGTGACCGCAAAAAATTACGGCCCGGCGACGGCCTATGGCGTCAAGCTTGACATTTCTATTCCCGCGAACTTTACGATCAACACTGTGGATGCAAGCTGTACTCAGGTTGCAGGCAGCTCACAAATTACATGTGCGCTGGGCGATATCAGCAGCCTGCAACAGGTTGCAATCACGCTGGGGATGACCGCGAACACGCCGGGTGTAGCAAAGTTGATGGTGGATACCGACACGCGTGACGATAGTACTCCGGGCAATAACTTTGATCACTTCGATGTCACCATTAAAGATCCAGTTGTAGGCCAAGGTGGCGGGGATCAAGGCAATACCAGCGGCTCGTCTTCTACCGGCAAAAAAGGCGGCGGTGGTGTCGATCTCACCGGGTTGTTGATGTTGTGGGTGCTGCTGGTTACGCATCGCCGTTACCGTCATTACGCTTAACACTTCGCTCACGCTATGTCCCCGATCCGTATCGGCATTGATCTGGGCGGAACCAAAATCGAAATTGTTGCGCTCGATACTGAGGGAGCGGAGCTTTACCGCCAGCGGGTTGCGACGCCGCAAGGCGATTATCGCGGCACGCTCGCGGCGATTGTTGCGCTGATCTTCGCTGCAGAACAAACGTTGGGTAAACAAGCAAGTGTCGGCATCGGTACGCCGGGTGCGATTTCGCGCGCCACCGGCCGCTTGAAAAATTCCAACTCGGTGTGCCTGAATGGCCAACCGCTGGTGCAAGATCTCGCCGCACTACTCAACCGTCAGATTCGCATCAGCAACGACGCAAATTGCTTTGCATTATCGGAAGCCAGCGACGGTGCGGCGGCAGGTGCTGACGTGGTGTTCGGCGTCATCGTGGGTACCGGCACCGGCGCGGGGATTGTGGTGCGCGGTCAGGTACTGGAGGGTCCGAATGCGATTGCCGGGGAGTGGGGTCACAACCCGCTGCCTTGGCCGCGCGACGATGAACGCCCTGGCGCCGCCTGTTATTGCGGACAACACGGTTGCATCGAAACGTTTTTGTCCGGACCCGGCATCGTGCGGGAGCATGAGCGCGCCACCGGTATACGCAACGCAGTGCACGAGATTGTGCTACGTGCCACACAAGGCGATGCGGCGTGTGAAGCAACCTTAAAACGTTATGAAGATCGTATGGCGCGTGCCTTGGCTCATGTCATTAATATTCTCGACCCGCATGTTATTGTGTTGGGCGGTGGCCTGGGGAACATCACACGCTTGTATGAAAATGTGCCGCGTTTATGGGGAAAATATGTATTCTCCGACTGCGTCGATACGCAACTGGTCGCACCAAAATTCGGCGACGCCAGCGGTGTGCGCGGCGCGGCGTGGTTGTGGAACGACAGGATGTGATAAGACGCGCAGTTAGGACGGGTTAAGTTAATTTATCGTTGATCGTCTAAATATGAAGGCTCAGGGAGCGAACGAATGCGGCAACTATTTTTGGTATGCGCGGTGTTTTTGACAACGGTGGCTGCGGTGGGCTGCACGTCCATTCCGTCTAATTTTGTAGGCGATCCGGGCAAGCATGGATTCGTAATTGTGGAAGGCGAAGCGGCGATCACGCTACAGCGCGACGGCGGCGCAACAACCAAACAAAATAGTGAATTCGGACCAAACTCGCGATTTTCAGAAATTCAGGAGGTGACGCTGGAATCCGCCGAACGTCCGATGCAGACGATTCGAGGCCGCAATCAAGGGGGATTGACTTGGTTTTCTGATTTAGAGCCGGGTAGCTATCGTGTGAAGGATATTCGATTAAACAATGAACGTGGCGATGCCAGCTTCCGGCTACCACAAGGGGGGTTGTCCGAATCGTCCCTGAGTTTTAGGGTCGGCGCAGGCGAGTTAAGCTATCTTGGCTACATCGAAATTTCGCAGCACAAACGCGAAATCGCGAGCAAATTAGGAACCTTCGAGCTGACTAATATCCTGCGGTTCAACGTGGTGCACAATCGTGATGAATTGCGTGCTTGGGAGTATGTTTACGATTGGTATGCGCGCACGCCGTGGGAGCCGCTGCTGCTGAAAAAAATCGAGACAGTGCAGAAACCCGGCAGCAACTGAACGTCAGTTACGATCCGGAGTCGAACGCACACCCGGCGCGATGCGCCGTCGCAGCAACACCAGCCGCGCATTCCACTCTGCGTGGGGATCGACAGCTTCCAGAAATACCGTTTCACCGCCAACCTGCACCGCGATGGGAATCCCGTCGCGATATAACACCCGATTACTCGTTATGGCCGGTATGCGCGCGCCCGGCGTGATGATGCCGGCCAGGTTCAAGGGATCGGCGGCGCTGATTGACAAGGTCTGGCCCGTCGTCGCTTGGCGGCGTACTTCGCGCAGTGCGCCGATGGCTTCGGCTAACGCATATTGCTCACCGGAAAATCCTGCGACGAATCGCCCGCCGCGCAGTTCGCCGCGTGCTTCCATGCGACGGTAGACCATCAATAAATCCCGCCACGGTGGTAATTCAGATTCACGCTCCAGCAGTTTGCGGAACACCACGCCGTAGCGGCGCAACAGCGCGCGGGCAATGTGTTCAAGGCGATCACCATTCTCGATAACTGCCCCTCGAGGAATTGGACTGAATTCTTGCTCCTTCCCCCCGGCAGGGGGGAGGCCGGGATGGGGGGCGCTCATATCAGGTTCGTTGTTGTTTGATGTCAAGGTCCAGCGCCCGGCGTCTTCGATATCCGTGCTCACGCCGCGTGGTGCACGCCGTCCGCTATGTGCGGAACGGCGTTTTTCTTGCGGGGTGAGTAACGCGCGTAATCCACTGAAGCTATCTGAATTCACCGCGCCTTGCGCGACCAGTTCGGCCAGGGTTTCTTCCAGCTGCGTGCGCAGTAAACCGCTGGCGCGTAATAAATCGTCGAAGAAACAGGCGCCGCGTTGTGCGAGGAGCTCGGCGATTTTTCGCGCGCGCGGCGACAGATTCAATGCCTTTTCCGGAGTCCGCTGCATCCACATGCCGACATGTTTGCGCGGCAGCAATGCAATCGGCGTCGACTTGACCGGTGCGCTGGCGGCGGCGGGGGAATTCAGGCGCACCCACACCACGCGTCCGGCCAGACACAGCGCATCCAGGTCATCCGGCACATAATCATTGATGCGCGCGGGCAACACTTCGCTTTCCCATGCGCCTGCGGGCGCGCTGTAGCCTTCCAGTTGCGCAAGCACTCCGGCGAGTGCTTGCGGGCCTTCGCCATGTTGCTCGAGTGTCACACGCTGCCAATGCAACAGAAAGCGCATGAAGTCCTGTGCACTGACCGGTTCGATTTCGGCGCGCAGGCGATTGAGGGTGTAGCGATGGATGCGTGCCAGCAGGCGGCGTTCGCACCATTCAACGTCGGTGGTTTCGCTCGTGAACTGGCCGCGCATCACAAAGCCCTCGGCCTCCAGTGCGAGCAGCGCAAGGTCGATGTCCGATAATGTCACGCCCAGCGACCTTGCGAGTTGCAGTGCTGTGACCGGGCCAAGTCCTTCGATGCGGCCGCGCACCAGTTCGCGCAGGGCGTCGGCGCGTTCCCAGCTGCGTGCATAATCCTCGGGTGCTGTGATGAGTGGGTCGAGCTGCGCATCTGGAAACACCGCGAGCAATTGCGGCAGGCGTTCGGCGGCAACCAATAGTGCGCTGTCTTTGTTGGGAGGTGTTTCAAAATCAGGTTCCCTCCCCCTGCAAGGGGGAGGGTTAGGGTGGGGGTGAGTTAATATGTCGCAACTGAGTTCGCAAGTGTCGTGGCTAATTTGATCATCCCCACCCCGACCCTCCCCATTGCAGGGGGAGGGGGTCAATGTAGTAACTCTTTTTTGCTCGTTAAGACGCGCGAACAACTCTTCGCCATTTACCACCGCGCTCAACTCCGCTGGCGTCAGATAACCCAGCAACATCAATGCATCGTGCAGCTCATCCGAATTTGTCACGCTCGGCCACGCTTCCTCGCGCACGCGTTCAATCGCGGGCTGATCTAAGCGGCCCAAATCTGCGGCTTGCTGTGGATCGATCCAGCGGCGGCTTTGCACGGCGCGCGTGCGGCGTTCTTCCAGCGGCGCATCGTCGAGGAACGCGTAGGGGCGCGCGCCGAGAATTTCCTGTGCGAACGGCGATGGCTCCAGCAAATCGCGCGCGACGATTTTGATGTCGCCGCGTTCGATACCGGCGAGCAGTTGTTCCAAGCCATTAATGTCCATGGCTTCGTGTAAGCAGTCGTGAATGGTTTGATTCACCAGCGGATGGTCAGGCACCTCGCGCTCGCCCTGAATGTTTTCGAAACAGGCGAGCTGATCGGGGAATACCACAGCAACGAAATCTTCCGCGTCCATGCGTTGCAATTGAGGCGGGAGTTTCTTGCCGCCACGAAAGCGCGGGACTGCCAGCGCAATGCTGGCGTTCCAGCGCCAGCGGACTTTGAACATGGGCGCGTCGAGCAGCGCTTGAATCAAAATTGGCCGCACCGTGGCGGCGTGCAAATAGTGCGCGGCTTCTTCGAGCGGAAAGCTGTGCGTCGCGCCGAGCGACAGAATGATGGCATCTTCGGTCGCCGCCGCCTGCAATTCAAAATTGAATTTGCGGCAAAAACGCTTGCGCAACGCCAGTCCCCAGGCACGGTTCACGCGGCTGCCGTAACACGAGTGCACCACCATGTGCATATCGCCGGCTTCGTCGAAGAAACGCTCCAGCACAATGGTGTTGAGACTCGGCACCGTGCCAAGCGCTACCGCACCGGCTGTGAGGTAATCGGTGAGTTGCTGCGTGGCAGCGGGGGGTAGTGGGTTGGTAGGGGCGCAATTTATTGCGCCCGCTGCAAGCTCGATAAATCGAGCCCCTACACCGAGATCCATGGGCCGTGGTTGACCAACCACCTCCTCACGCAACCTCGCCACCGCTGCCGATAATTCATCCGTACGCCCCGGTGCTTCGCCGAACCAGAACGGAATGCTGGGTGGCTGGCCGTGCGCATCCGCCACGCGCAGCGTGCTGGCCTCAATGCGCAGAATGCGGTACGAGGTGTTGCCGAGCTGGAAAATATCCCCGGCCATGCTCTCGATGGCGAAGTCTTCGTTAACGGTGCCGACGCGCAAATTAGCCGGTTCCAGCAACACATCGTAGTCGCCGTTGTCGGGGATGGTGCCGCCGCAGGTGACGGCGGTGAGTTTGGCGCCGCGCCGCGCGCGCAAAATTTTATTCACCGCATCGCGATGAATATAAGCGCGATGCCGTCCGCGCTGCGTGCTGTAGCCGTCGGCCAGCATGCGTACCACGGAATCGAAGTCGGGGCGTGACAAATTACGGTAGGGATCGGCGCGGCGCACGAGGTCAAACAGCTCGTCTTCACCGCACTCGCGGCAGGCAGTTTCCGCGACCAGTTGTTGCGCCAGCACATCGAGCGGCTGTTGCGGCAGAATCAGACGGTCGAGTTCGCCGCGCTGCACTGCGGCGAGCAGCGCGGCGCTCTCCACCAGGTCGTCGCGCGATAATGGAAACAAGCGGCCCTTGGGAGTGCCGTCCACGGCGTGACCGGCGCGCCCGACACGCTGCAAAAAAGTCGCGATCGAGCGCGGCGAGCCCAGTTGGCACACCAGCTCCACGTCGCCGATGTCGATGCCTAATTCCAGCGACGCAGTCGCGACCAGCACGCGCAATTGCCCGGTCTTCAGGCGTTGCTCGGCGTGCAGCCGATGTTCACGCGACAGGCTGCCGTGATGTGAAGTCACGAACTGCTCCCCGAGGCGTTCGCTCAACGCACGCGCCACGCGTTCGGCGGCGCGGCGCTGGTTGACGAACACCAGCGTGGTGCGATGCTGCAGAATCAATTCCGTCAGACGGTCGTACACCTCGCCCCACACTTCGCCCGACATCACCGCTTCCAGCGGCGCGCGCGGCAGTTCCAGCGCCAGATCGCGCGGGCGGCTGTGCCCGGCGTCGACGATGGTGCAGAGCGCGCCGCCGCTGAGAAAGCGCGCGATGTCTTCGATGGGTTTCTGGGTTGCGGACAAGCCGATGCGCTGCAATGGTTGCCCGGTGAGCGCGGCGAGGCGCTCCAACGATAACGCCAGATGCGCGCCGCGTTTGCTGTTGGCCAGCGCGTGAATTTCATCGATGATTACCGTGCGTACATTGCGCAACATGCGCCGTCCGCTATCGCTGGTGAGCAAGATGTACACCGACTCGGGCGTGGTGACCAAAATGTGCGGCGGCTTGCGCTTCATCGTAGCGCGCTCGCTCTGCGGCGTGTCACCGGTGCGCACCATCGCGCGGATCGCGTCACCAGGCAGGCCGTGGTTGTACGCATGTTCCTGAATCTGCGCCAACGGCGTTTCGAGGTTGCGTTGAATGTCGTTCGACAAGGCTTTCAGCGGAGAGATGTACAGCACTTCGGTTTCGTTGCGTAATTGTCCTGCACTGGCACGTTGTACCAGCGCGTCGATGGCGCACAAAAACGCCGCCAGTGTTTTACCCGAGCCGGTCGGCGCGGCGACCAAAGTATGGCCACCACTACGAATCGCTGCCCAGGCCTGTAGTTGCGCTGGCGTGGGCGCAGCGAAGCTACGACTGAACCAGTCGCGTACGGCGGGATGGAAATCAGCGAGCGGCATCGGCTGATACTACCTGGGTCTGAACATATAGATGCGTTGCTGTTCGAGCATGCGATAGCGTTGTTCGAGGGTGTCGACACCGGTCAGGTATAACGCCGTTGTCATCTGCGGGTCACGCCCGCCGGCCAAGAAATCCTTTTCATACTGTGCAAATTTCATTGCGCGTTGTGCAGCGAATTGGCCGACCGCCACCTGTTGCGCGAGGTAGCCGAGCGCGAATACTAATGTTGCCGGCACGACGATGCTGCGCCCGCGCGCGCTGCTCATCCAGCGCTCGAAGCGGGGCATGTTTAAAACAAATAGCGCAACAAAAGCAATCAACAGGAAGATTGCATAGCGGTGTGCCGGTAACAACTCCAGCTGGTGGCGTCCGATTGCGATCATCACGGCTGTAGCCAGTGAAAATGTCAACATTGCGGTCGCGACAATGGCGATGGGTTGCTGCGTGCGTGCGGTCAGCAGTCCTTTCAGGCTGAAAACAATGCTGAGTAGCAAGATCGCCAACCCCAGCACCATCGCAGGCCAATGCAACCCGCCGACTTCTATCCAGGGCATGCCGTGGTATTCGATCAAGTAGTTGGCGATATGGGCAAGCGCTTGCAATCCGCTGGCTACGCTTGCGGTCTCGCTTGCGATTGGATAGTCGTAGCTAAAACCAGCGATGGCCAACACCCCAACTAGGGTAATCGCAAGACCATAAGCGCGGCCCAGGCGTAACGCCCAGCCCATCCACATCAGCAGCGGCCAAACAATGAGGCCATTCAGTGCAGTTAGGCTTGCACAAAGGCCAGCGGCCAACGCTAGCAAGAGATAGAAAATTCTTTCCGATGGGCGGACCGCAGCAGCACAGCGTGCGAGCAGCACGCACGCCAGAAACACAAAGATGCAGACGAGCAGGTGTTGACTGTTTACCGGATAAGCGAAGCTCGCGTACGTGGAAGTCGGAAACAATAACAGTGCGGCTACGGCAGTGGCCCAACGGCGCTGGGCGTGGTTTTCCACCGAGCGATGAATGCCTAAGAGTGCGGTGGCGGCTGCAATCAACAACAGCACCATGCACACGGCGGCGATGGGGTAACTTAAACCTCCGAATAATGTAGCGTCGCCGATCGAAAGCAATTTTGAAAACACGAGGCGATGTCCGTTGTGCGGCGCCCATAACGTCTGCCACAGATTTTGATCTGCCAATGTGTAGTATCCGTTAAGCCAGTCCAGCACATCGCCGTAGGGAGTCACGATAATCGCGAACGGAAAATAACCTATAAACAGCGCAAATTGCAGAAGTGCAATGCTGCTCAATACGAGGGTGGCGCGAGTGTTGTAGGTTGGTTGCATAATTTCCGAAGGAGCATGCACGCCGCTGCGAGAGTGCGCAGCGCAGCGTGTTACAGAAACAAGGAAGCAATGTCGATTATACTACTGACGGTTGCGCTGGATTTATACGTACTTGACGTCCTTACCGAGATCGCCAGCCACGTGGCACTAAACGACAACACTATCCCGCTTTACGTCGACCTCGACGGCACGCTGATCTACAGCGATTTGTTGTTGGAAAGCCTGTTTGCGCTATTGCGCGCCAATCCCTTGTATCTCTTTGCGTTGCCGTGGTGGTTGCTGCGCGGCAAGGCGCATTTGAAAGCGCAGATCGCGCAACGCGTCGTGCTTGATGTGACCACCTTGCCGTACCACCAGCCGTTTCTCGAGTTTTTGAAGGCGGAGCAGGCGCGCGGGCGGCGGTTGATTTTGGCAACCGCTTCGGTACGGCGTTATGCCGAACAGGTTGCGCAGCACTTAGGAATTTTTGCTGAAGTATTGGGCAGCGACGCGCTGCACAATCTTGCCGGCGCAGCGAAGCGCGATGCGATCCTCGCGCACAATAATGCCCAGCCGTTCGACTATGCGGGTAACGAGCGCAAAGATGTCGCGATCTGGCGCCGTGCGCGCGCAGCGCTGGTGGTGAACGCGTCCGACAGTGTGGTCGGCGCTGCTACCCGGGTTACCCAAGTACAACAGGTGTTTGATCGTCCCGGCGGGCGCGCGGGCAGCACCTTGCGCGTCTTGCGCCCGCATCAGTGGCTAAAAAATCTGCTGTTGTTCGTGCCGCTGCTGACGGCGCATCAATGGGCCAACCACGCTGCGCTCGGGCATCTGCTGCTGGCGTTTATCGCCTTCGGTCTGGCGGCGTCGAGCGTCTATCTGTTGAATGATTTGTTGGATATTTCAGCCGACCGCTTACACCCGCGCAAGCGTACGCGGCCGTTTGCTTCTGGCGAGTTGCCGCTCGCCTATGGGCTGCTATTAGTTCCGGTATTGACAATTGCCGGAGTGTGCAGCGCAGCGTTGGTGTCGCGTGAATTAATCGGCGCGTTGCTGAGTTATGTGTTGCTTAGCACCAGCTACTCGCTGTATTTCAAACGCTACGCATTAATCGATGTCGTGCTGCTGGCCGGTCTCTACACCTTGCGTGTTATCGCCGGTGCAATCGCGATCGACGTGCCGCTGTCCTTCTGGCTATTGGCATTTTCGGTCTTCCTGTTTTTCAGTATCGCGTTATTAAAACGTTGTGCCGAACTGCGCAGCCTGCGCGATACGCCGGTCACCGCCACTGCGGGGCGCGACTACCGGGTGAGCGACCTGTCCGATTTGCGCGCGATGGGTATGGCCAGCGGTTATCTTGCAGTGCTGGTGTTCGCGCTGTTCATCAACAGCCCCGAGGTCGCCGAACGTTACGCACATCCGCAACTGTTATGGTTGTCGTGCCCGGCGCTGTTATATTGGGTAAGCCGGGTGTGGATCAAACAAGGCCGGGACGAGATGCACGATGATCCGCTGCTATTTGCGCTGCGCGATCCCGCCAGTTGGGTGGTGTTGAGTGCGTTGTTAGGGGTGGTATATGCCGCTGTTTAATCAAAGAATCAGGTTTATTTAAGTTGTTGCCGTTATTAATGGATTACTCACTCGATAATTACTCATGCGTCGTATTGTCGTAATCAATATCAAAGGGGGTTGTGGCAAAACCACCATCGCGACCAATATCGCCAGCCGCTACGCGGCCGGCGGTTACGGCGTCGCTTTGCTCGATTACGACCCGCAAGGCTCGAGTATGAATTGGCTGCGGCAACGCCCGCTCGAATCGCCCTCGGTGCATGGAATAGCAGCACATCACGCGCAACACAGCGTAACGCGCTCGTTCGCGCTGCGGGTACCGCCGCACGTCAGCCGTATCGTGGTTGACACGCCCGCAGGCCTGAAAGGCTATAAATTAAGCGAACAATTAAAAGACAACGATGTGGTGATTATTCCGGTGGTGCCCTCCGCGATCGACATTCACGCCAGCGCGGATTTTATGCGCGACTTGTTGGTGGTCGGTAAAGCGCGCGCCCGCCGCATGCGTTTGGCGATCATCGGCAATCGCATTCGTATGGCGACGCCCGCGTTGCATTCGTTTGAAATATTTTTAGACCAGCTGCATATCCCGGTGATCGCGCGCCTGCGCGATGCCGGTAATTATTTGTTGGCCGCTGAGCAAGGTCTGGGTGTGCACGAGCTGGAATTACCCGACATCCCCGAAGCGCAGCAAGACCGCCTGGCGTGGGACGCGGTGCTCGACTGGATCGAGTCCGAGCCGCACGGTTGAGTGTCCTGTAGTGCTGTACTACTGATGGAACTTAAAAGTGTAAAGACTGGCACATTACCCCTCCCCTCCTTATTTTCAAGGAGGGGTGCCCCGCAGGGGTGGGGTGGTTGCGGTGGGTGTGGAAGGAACCTTCAACAACCACCCCGTCCGCTACGCGTCCACCCCTCCTTGAAAATAAGGAGGGGTGGATAATACGCCTTTTACTTGCTCATAATTATTTCGCCATCGGCGTCAGCGGCGGGTGCCTCGTCTTGTCATGCTCATGCGTGCGGTAGTGTACGAACCCGGCGCGCGTTTCGAAGTGAAAAAACGGATTGCCGTCGATTTGTTCTTGCAGGGTCGAGACCGTGCGGTCGGCGTAATTGTGCCCCGGCAAAATCACGGTGCTCGCGGGTAATTCAGTGCGCAGCCGCCGTAATGTGTCGTACATCTGGTTCGGGTCGCCGCCGCGTAAATCGCAACGTCCGCAGCCGAAAATAAACAGCGTGTCGCCGGCGATCAGCTGCTCGCCGACCCGATAACAAGCCGAACCCGGTGTATGCCCGGGCGTATGCAACACCTCGATATGGGTTTGCCCCAGCGTGATCGTGTCGCCGCCGTAGTGCAGTGTGGGCAGGTCTTGATATTGTCCCCAAAAGTTCGCTTCGTCTTTGAGTAAGTGGACTTGCGCATCGTAGTGCATCAGCAGCGCGTCCAGCGCATTGATGTGATCGTGGTGGCTGTGGGTCAGCAAAATGTCGGTGATGCGCAAATTTTTTTCGCGCACCCGCGCCAATATGATGTCCGGCTCCCAGGCCGGGTCGACCACCGCCACGCGACCGCTGCCGTGATCGTGAAGCAGGTAAATAAAATTCTCCATTGGTCCGAGTTCGAGCGTAGTGATGGAGTAGGGCAGGCTGGGCGTCGTCATCGCAAGGTCTCTTTCTGGTACGGGATCGCAGCTATTCTAAGCCGTCTTCAATTCGCGCCGATAATGTGAGATCGAACCAATACAATACGAGCTCTGGTCATGTCCAAATCCGAACTCCTGCCGCCGTTACCGATGGACGTCATCAACGAGTTTCGCGACAGCCTCGACGACGGCCGCGAAATGGCGGAGCGCGAAATCGCGCGGCTGGATCGGGATACCACCAACAAAGACGCGATCAATGCGTTGTTTCGAGCGTTGCACAATATCAAAGGAAATGCGCGCATGTGCATGTTCGACCGCCTGGCTTACTACGGGCACCGCATCGAAAATATCATCGGCGAAGTGCGCTCCGGCCGTCTACCCTATATTTTAGAAGTGGGTGAAGTCGTATTGCTGGCGTTGGACGAGTTTTGCCTCTATGTCGATCAATTGGCCGATACCGGGCACCTTGACGAGGCGCCCGTGCGTGAGATCGAAGCGGCGCTTTCATCGGTGAGCACGGCCACCCCTGCGCTTTTGGGGACCTGTGCGCGTGCCGCCATTATTCGTTTCACGGGCAAGTTGCCGGCAGCGCACGTAAGTGAGGCGGTAACGCCGCAACCCAAAGCACAAGCGGATACACAGAGCGGCGATCTGGCCTGTTTTCGCGACCTGGCGCTGCGCCTGTGCGCGCGCCTGCCCTATGCTGCCGGTCGTATCGAGCGAACCTTACCGTTGCTGCTCAAACTAAATGCTGCTGCTCCGCGTCCGGTGGATGTGGTGCAGTTGGAAGCTGCCCTCTACATGCACGACATTGGCTTGGCGTTCGTGCCCGACAGTTTGTTGTGCAAAGACAGCAAATACACCGCGCAAGAGTGGGCGGTCATCAAGCAACATCCCGGCATCGCCGCCGCGTTGCTTGAGCGTATGCCGGGCTGGGAAGAAGCTGCGCAAATCGTCGCTCAACATCATGCCTGGAGCGATGGTTCGGAGGGTTACCCGCTGTTTATCGACCCTGAATCGCTGCATGCCGGTGCGCAGATGCTGGCGCTGGTGGACTCGTACGAGTCGATGACGCTGCCGCGCCCAGACCGGCAATTTCGCCGCTCGGTGTTGCGCGCGGTGATGGAAATTCACAATCTCGCCGGACGCCAATTCAGCGCCGAGCTGGCGCCGGTATTCATCGCCATCGTGCGCGATATGGTGAAGGCCCAGCCGGCGTAGTTATGCATCGAGCCCGGCTGGCGTTCCGCACGTCCGTTGCTATGCTTAGTGCATGCGTTAGTTTTCCGTGAAGGCGTTTACGCCCCCTCGCATAAATTAAATGGTTCGTCGGTACACGGTCATAACAATTTCATAAATTTCTCAAATAATCGGTTAGAAGGCATGTCTACGCGACCGCAGGCCCATCACAACAGGGACACCACATCGCTTACAGCTGCCGGTGACGCGGCCTTGCCGGCGCTCCAAGACGCAGGGCAGTTTGCGTTGCTCGCGATGGTCGGCGCATCCGGTGTTTTCAACGACACTGTGCGGCGCATCGGGCGCATAGCCGTGCGCGATGCCTCGGTGCTGATCGAAGGCGAGACGGGTTCCGGCAAGGAGATGGCGGCGCGTGCAATTCACTACTTGGGCGCACGCCGCGACCACCCCTTCTTGCCGGTGAACTGTGGTGCAATACCTGACACCCTGATCGAAGCAGAATTTTTTGGCCACGGGCGCGGCGCCTTCACCGATGCGCGCGAAGCCCGCGCCGGGCTCATCGCGCAAGCGCACGGCGGAACGTTATTTCTAGACGAAATCGATGCGCTGACGCCCAAAGCGCAGGTTTCGTTACTGCGTTTTTTACAGGATCAAAAATACCGGCCGGTGGGGCGCGACATCGAGCTCAAGGCCGACGTGCGTATTATTGCGGCCACTAATAAATCGCTGATCGAGCTTGCGAGCAGCGAGCGCTTTCGCGGCGATTTACTGTACCGGCTCAATATACTTTATCTATCGATTCCGCCGCTGCGCGCACGCGAAGGCGATGCGGAACTGCTGGCGTTGCATTTTTTGCGGCACTACGCCAAAAAATACAATCTGCCGGTAAAACGCTTTTCCGCGCAAACCTTGCATTGGATTCGTCACCATCGTTGGCCGGGCAACGTGCGCGAGCTGGAAAACACCGTGCACCGCGAGTTTTTGCTGGCGGAAGGCGAGGTGCTTGAATTCGGCTATGCAGCAAGCCCGGCGCCGCCAGTGCACAGCACGGTATGTTTGGAAGACGATGTAACGTTGGATTTTCGCAGTGCCAAAACCAAAGTCATTGAAGATTTCGAACGCGCCTATCTCGCACGCATCCTGCATCGCACGCACGGCAACATCAGCGCTGCTGCGCGTCTCGCGAAAAAAGAACGCCGTGCATTCGGCAAGTTGCTGAAGAAATATGGCATGGGTCGCGACTCGAAGTAGGTGCCGATGGGTTCGTTTCACCGGCACAACACCCACTCCTAACCCTCAATAGGCTGCCCGGTCTGCCGATAGAGAAAAGACGGCGCGCCACATTCTTCCGAAATATGTGTCACGGCCAATACTGATTTATTCCGCAAGCGAGGCCGCTCATGTGGATTAATATTTTTACGTTAATCTTATTTGCGACACTTGCCGGGTGCGAACAAAGCACACCCGAAAATCCGGGCGGACACGCGGCCGCAGCACTGAAAAAAATCACTGTCGCCTATACCACGCAACCGCAAAGTACGCTTGTCCAAGCGGCGGTGGCAAAAGGCTACTTTGTGCAAGAAGGTTTGGACGTGCAATCGTCGCTGCACCCGTTCGGCAAGCTCGCATTGCAACAGGTGCTGGAAAATAAAGCGGATATCGCCATCGCAGCCGAAACGCCATTTATGTTCGCCGTACTCAAGGGCGAGAAGCTGTTTGTGATTGCCAACTTCGAACAAACCACGACGAACAATGCGATCGTGGCGCGACGCGATGCGGGTATTTCAGAACGCGCCGAACTTGCTGGCAAGCGCATCGGCTACACCCCCGGGACCACCGGCGAGTTTTTTCTGGATTCGATGCTGACGGCCAAAGGCATCGCGCGCAGCGAAATCCAGCCGGTGCCGCTTAAGCCCGATGAAATGCTGGACGCGATGCTGGCAAAACACGTCGACGCTGTTTCGACCTGGAACTATCCGCTGACGCTCATCAAGCAGCAGCTCGGCGCCAACGCTGTCGTGTTTTTCGACAAGCAGATTTATACCGAGACATTTAATGCCGTAGCGCAGCAGAAATTCGTGCAGGAAAACCCGCTGATCGTGCAGAGCTTTTTGCGCGCCCTTATCAAGGCAGAAGCGTTTGTAACGCAACATACGGACGAAGCGCAGCTCATCAATAGTCAGGCGGGCAATGTCGACATTAAGCTGGTGCGTGCAGTGTGGGGCGATTTTCATTATCGCGTTAATCTCGATCAGACCCTGCTCATCACCTTGGAAGACGAAACCCGCTGGGCGATCAAAAATCACTTAACCGATCAAACCGTCATGCCCGATTACCGCGACTATATTCATCTCGACAGCCTCAAAGCCGTAAGCCCGGGCACCGTTACAATCGACCGCTAATATCAAGTGCGCATCGCGACCAAACTTAAAATAGCTTCGAGCGCCGGCCTGATCACCTGCTTCGTTCTGGCGTTGAGCCTGGGCTTGTCATTTATTCAACTTCAGGCGGCGAAACGCAGCAGCGGCATTATCGATGCGCTCAATGACAGCCAATTGGCCCGCAACGGATTGCGCGACCAGTACTTCGTACGCCGCGAACAACGTAGTCGCTTGCAGTGGGGAGAAAGCAACGCGGCGCTGCTAAATAACCTTCAGCAGCTGAAGGTCGAGTTACCCAGCGGGGTGGACCTGCGCACGCTCGAACGGCTTGGACAGAGCATCGAGGAAGGCGAGACGATTTTTCATCGCATCGTTGAAAACTGGGAAATGCTCGAGCATGCCGGGGCGAATCGAAATATCTACGACGAGCTCGATAAGCGCCTGTTCAGCCAGATGCTGTTGAAGGACGCCGCGACCCGCGACCAGGTCGATGCGCTGATAAAATCGAGTACCGGAAAGCTGATCGGAAGCGACCGTCAGCTGGTCGTCACGTTCGGGGTTACTACGTTATTTTTGGCCGTTGCACTCGTTTTTCTGTCGATTAATCTCGGTAGTTTGATTAGGCGGCGTTTGGCGGGTCTGCACCATGGTGCGCAGTTGCTCGCCCATGGCGATCTGAAGTTTCGTTTCAAACAGGCAGGGGACGATGAGTTCGCGGATCTCGCACTGGCCTTTAATGCGATGGCCGATAACCTGCAGAAGCAAGAGGAAACATTGGTTTCAGCCAAGCAGGCGGCGGAATCCGCCAACATTGCGAAAAGCCGCTTTCTGGCCAACATGTCGCATGAAATCCGCACGCCGATGAATGGGATCCTGGGCATGGCGCAGCTGCTGATGATGCCGAATCTCCAAGAGAGTCAGCGTGGCGACTATACCCGCACCATATTGTCTTCCGGGCAGACGTTGCTGGTGTTGTTGAATGACATCCTCGACTTGTCGAAAGTGGAGGCGGGCAAGCTACAGCTCGAAGCAAAAATTTTCGAAGCCGGACAGCTGTTGCAAGAAACCCAAATACTGTTCGTTGAAGCTGCGGCAAGTAAAAATCTGCGCATTGTAAATACCTGGAACGGACCGGCCGGTCAACGCTATCGGGCCGACTCGCACCGGGTGCGCCAGATGTTATCCAATCTGGTGAGCAACGCAGTCAAGTTTACCCGCCAGGGGCAGGTGCGGATCGAGGCGTCGGAGCTTGAGCGCGATGCCGGTTCGGCGCTGCTGGAATTTTCCGTCGCCGATTCCGGTATCGGCATTCCCGCCGGTAAACAGGACAGTCTGTTCGAGCCGTTTTCGCAATCTGATGCGTCGACCACCCGGAAATACGGCGGCACCGGTTTGGGTCTGTCGATTGTGCGCAGTATCGCCAGCCTGATGGGCGGCGCTGCGGGTGTAGAAAGCACGCCCGGAAAAGGCTCGCGCTTCTGGTTTCGTATCCGCGCCGGCCTGATTGCTGCGGGCGAAGACAGCCGCAGTGCGGCGCGACCGTTACCGGCAGCGGCCTCAATGCGTTTCCAGGGGCGCGTTCTGGTCGTCGAAGATAATCCGACCAATCGCATGGTGATGCAGGCGTTTTTGTCAAAACTTGGCGTGGACGTCGCGATGTCGAACGATGGCCAGCAAGGCGTGGATGAAATAATGCAAGGCGCAGCGCCGGATATCGTGTTGATGGATTTGCAAATGCCCGTGCTCGACGGCTATGCGGCAACCGAAAAGATACGCGCCTGGGAACTAAAAAATAACCGGCCGCGCGTGCCGATCATCGCGGTGACGGCAGACGCCTATGAGGCCGATCGCCAACGCTGTTTGACAGTAGGCATGGACGAATTTATCTCCAAACCGATTCAGGTTGATACGCTCGCCGCACTCCTTGGAAAATGGCTGCATGCGGAAGCGGCAAATAAAATGCCGGGAGACGCAACCGGTACGGGCCTTGCTGGATAAATTTCAGCATCATTAGAAAGCAGGGCAACCGGCCGTGAGCAAAAAACTTTCAGTGCGCGTCGAACGCGTGGCAGACGCTATCGCGCAGTATCTGATCGGCAATCCGCATGCAGCCGACACTGTGGCGGGGATTCAGAGCTGGTGGCTGTCTGGTGCTGCGCCGGGTGTTAACAGGATTGATGTCGAGACCGCAGTTATTGCGCTAGTACAGCGCGGAGTGCTTGAGTGCCGCAGGTTACCGGACGGCGAGCGGGTTTATAGCTTGAAGAGGATAGACAACTAAAAGGAGAGAGGAGCGCGGGCGTCCCGTCCGCAGTTTGCGGCCGAGACCGCCGCGCTCCCATTACGGCGCTCCGTTGAGCTAAGGGGTGCAGAGCACCAAGTGAGCCAGCCGTACGTACGCAGTTTGTCAAATGCCTCTACGGCAAAAAAAATCTTCGTGGAATTACGCATGGGTAAAATCCTGCCCACCTCGGCCCGCCGGTAATTCCGTAGTGAAAAACCAATAGTTACCTAAAACAGAAATTTTTTGCATGGGTCGAAACTTACCCGCCCGCTGCTGTGGAAACAATTTCGTCCGCACTACTCCACAGCGGGTTTGATCTATAAATTAAGCCATTTTTGATCAATGCACGCGCACTGGAACAGCGATTGCACAATAAAGTCATGCGCCGTAGCGGCGGGAACGGGTGGCCTGCCTTGTAAATAGCGGAACAAATACATGTGTAAAGCAGACCACGAGCGCTACATCGGGAAGGAAACGGTGACATGAAGCCTCACATCACACTGAAGTTGCGGTCTGCATTGCGCGAGACGGTGTTGCCGTATTGGATCGATGCGATTGCGCGGCCGCAGTTGCGCAGCGAGCGGTTGCTACCCGCAGTCGACGCACTGTTCGCGCGCTATCGGCTCGCGTTCACCGCGACCCAAGAGTACGCCGCAGCGAACGGCTCGGCCTGGTCGCCGCAAGAAACCGGCAGCGGGCTGGATCGTGTATATCGCCTGGTGTTGCAATCGAATGCAAAAATTCCAGCGGAGCTGATTGACGCAATCCGCTTGCTGCCGGAAGTGGAGCAGGTGCGTAGCGGTGCTATCGGTGACATGGATTTGCAACCGCAGCGCGCACAGTCGTTCGGCGCGCGCACCAACCGCGCGGCGCGCGATGCCATTTATCTCGATGAAGCGCAAACCTTCAGCCAGGGCGATGCGGCCATCACGGTGGCGATTCTCGATACGGGTGTCGACTTAAATCATCCGGAATATACGGACGCGCTGCTGCCCGGTTACGACTTTGTCGACATCTTGGACGGTGCCAGCGAATTCATCGGCGATTTTCTCGGCGCCGATCCGATCCCCGAAGACGAAGTCGGCCACGGTACCCACGTCGCAGGAATTATCGCAGCGAAAGGTCAAAACATGCCCTGCGGTGTGGCGCCGCGCTGCCGGATTTTGCCGGTGCGCGTGCTCGCGGCGATGAGCAAAGACGGGCGGCGGGTCGGCGCCGGCTTGGTGGAAAATATCAACAACGGCGTCAAATGGGCCATCGATCGCGGCGCGCAGGTGATCAACATGTCGCTGGGCGTGCGCCATAGCGGCGGCGGGCTGCCGCATCAAGAGGTGATCGATTACGCACAACAGCACGGCGTGACCGTGGTCGCCGCCTCGGGCAATGACGGGCGGCAAGCCTTGTATTATCCCGGCGCTTTCCCCAGCGTGATCGCCGTCGGTGCGGCCGACGGCAGCGGCAACGTGGCTGATTTTTCCACCTTCGGCGACCAGGTGTCGTTCATCGCGCCGGGTGTCGACGTTTACAGCGCCGGCCTCCAGCACGGTTATGCTTTTTCTACCGGTACCTCGCATGCCGCGCCGTTTGTCACCGGTGCCGTTGCGTTGATGAAATCTTACGCGCGCGCGCAGGGCCGCGAGCTCAACGACCAACAAGTCAAACACGTGCTCAAACATACCAGCGACAAACTGGATCGCGATTTTAAACACCCCAAGGCTGGCTACGGGCGGCTCAATCTCGCCGATGGCATGCGCTATCTCGACTACAAACTCAACTCGGTAAGGAGAACGTCTCATGTCTACCACTAGAAGACACGGCTCGATGTCCAGCAGCGAAAGCGGTTCTGAAGCAGCCGAACTGCCCACGCTTGAACTACCTGCGGCAGCGGAAGAAAGCCGCGACACCGCCGCATCAAAAGCGGCACGCGTAGCCAAGCCGATTGATTACGACGATGAAAAAGTCAAAGGCCGCTGGAAAAAAATCATGGACCGGCAACGCGAGGAACTCGACACCGATGTGTTAACCATTACACCGCCGCGGGCGCGTCTCGATGTGATCGCCAAGACGGTGTTGGACACGCTGTGCGCCAAGCTGATCAAGCAGGCTTACCCGAACAAGGAAGGTACGGCGAACAAGCCGGGCACGCCTGCGGAGCTGGAGAAGCAGGTGCGCGCCTATATCACCGAAAAAGGCTATGCCAGTGAAGTGAAAAAAGTCACTGACCGGCTCAACGCGCGGCGCATCACCGACGGACGGCGCTGGGTGTTGTCTACCACCTATATTTTTCTGCTGGCAAAACTGTTTCAGGAGCGTGCGACTGAAATCGAAGAGCTGATCAAAGACGATCTGGGCGTCGCTGAAAAAATCATGCTTGATTTGGAAGCCGAAGACGGTCCGCTCGACGTATTCGCCAATCTGGTCGTCAAGTCGGTGATGGAGCGCAATCGCATCGGCAAGAGCAAAACCTTGCTGGAACTCGTATCGCAGCAAGTGCGCAGTGCAATCTAAGGGGAGACGACCATGATCACTGGCAAAACACCCAAGGTTCTACTCACTCCCGGCGGGCTCGAACCGGCGGTTCTGAAAATTATCGACCTGCTCACGGCGCAGGCGCAATTACCGGTATTCATCGATATTTACATCGAACACGCGGGTATCGAAGCCGCGCGTTTCACCGGCGAAGTGCGTGCCGCAATGGTCGAGTATCTGCTGGATCGCGGCGCGGAGTTCGAAAGTATCGAGGCGGCGGAGCGCGGCGACTACGACGAATTATTCGCGCTTGCCTACGATACGGCGGTAACGCGCAAGGCCGGGCGTGACGATCCGATCGATGCCGCACATCAACCCGGCGGCGGAATGGCGGGCGCGGGCTGGGATTTCAGCGTCGACCTGTTCGACGAAGTCGAGCAGCAGGGCGTGGTGCGTGACAATATTCTGGCCGCCGGTGCCATCGACTACATCTTCGAACTCGGCGAACACATGGGCGTGTTCAAACTGGTGGATGCCTTGGTGCTCAATTGGGCGAGCGGTTCCATCGACGTGGTCGAAGGCGAAGTGGTGTCGCGCATGTATCGCTATTGGAAGCTGCGCGATCAACGCCCATCGCCGGAAGAGCGCGGCATGGTGTATCGCCGCGTCTTGAACAAAGGCAACGCCGATGTGCTCGACCGCATGGTGGTCAACGAGGAGGTCCCGAACCTCTGGCATAACCTGATGGCCGAGGTGGCCGACTACATCGACAAGACGGAAAAAGTCATGACCGGA
>JACQEQ010000131.1 GCA_016200445.1 Gammaproteobacteria bacterium
CATATAGGGAAATGTTTCGTGCGCGGCCACGAAGCCGAACAGCATCAACTTACGCGACCGATTTTCCGGGCGCGCCATGAATTCCGACAGCCGTTCCACATCGCGTACCGCTTTGCTGTCTAACTTTGCGTAGCCGGGGCGGAAGCGAATATTGAGCGACAAGCGTTCGGCGCCACGTGTTAACTCTTTGTACTCTTGCGGTGCTGCATCGGCGATGGCTTGGTTATTCGCAACAATCGCTTGTGAAATATAACCTGACTCCTCGACCGTCTTTTGCGCTGCATGCGATACCGCAAAGTTCACGAAATCCTGCGCGAGCGGCAAACGCGGCTGTTCCGGTAGATATAAAAACAAGCGGCGCGAGAGTGCGTAATCTTCCGTGCCGACGTTAAACGGCACCGGGACAATCGGCGTTGCACCCGGTTCGGCAATCGCCAGTTGCTTCGCAGAGTGTCCATAGGCGAACCCGACGAACCCGATGCCCGCTGGATCGTGGACCACGGCGTCGGCTAATTCATCGCTTGATTCATAGCGGCGCGCGTTTGCCGCGAGCGGCGCGCCGTTTAGCACCAATGAGGAGAATGTATCGTAGGTACCGGATTTATCATCCCGTGCATACACCTGAATCTTGCCCGGCGTGCCGCCTGCCTTTGCCCAATCGGAAATTTCGCCGGTGAAAATCTTGCGCAGCATGTCCTTACGTAATTCACGTAACGGACTACTTGGATGCACGATCACCAGCAACCCATCCAAGGCAATCACGTATTCGCAATTCGGTTGATTCAGCTTGCCAAGTGGTTTTAGTACGGCCAGTTCCTCAGGCTTGATAGGACGTGATGCCATCCCAATGTCGGTTTGATCCGCTGCCAGGTCGGCGAAGGCGGTGCTGGTACCATGCGAATTAATTTCCACCATCAAGGTCTCACCTTTGTTATTGCGCGCCGACACCCGCCGCTGCTCCGGCGCCACATCCAGAATTTCGGTCACGCTATAACCTTTGCTGGTTAACCACTGACGCACCAACTCAGGAGCGAGCTTAGAACCCACGGTATTGGAACCATGCATGCGTAACACCGCCGGGGTAGCGGAATCTGCCGCCGAAACCGGTGTGTGAAAAAGTGTCAGGATGAGGAAGACAGAAAACCAAAGGTGATTAGAACGGCTCATGGATGAATCCCCTATATTATTGGTCAATCGTGACAGTCGCCACTTAACGTTCGCCCCCCTTAATGCGAACCGGATTCTAATCAAAGCTGGCTTGTAGG
This sequence comes from Gammaproteobacteria bacterium, assembly GCA_016200445.1. GTDB lineage: Bacteria > Pseudomonadota > Gammaproteobacteria > SG8-11 > SG8-11 > UBA6921. The sequence continues at coordinate 1,266 of JACQEQ010000131.1, forward strand.
ATGCTTAAAAGCGCTACCCGCCTGCGGGTGCTACGTAAACAAATGTGACGCCGGGCACGACGGCCGCAGGCGTATCTTTCTGGGTAAGTTCGAATACCCATTACAAAAAGACAATACGCGGCGCTTTATCAAGCAGCGGGCGCTCCAGGGCGGGTTTCAGAGCTTCGTGCCGATAATAAATAATCCAGAGGTAATATTTTCTTTTCGGGAGGGCGGTTAAAAATCATGCGCAATAACCTTGGCTGTTTCTTGCTGGCATTGCTTTGGGGTACTGCGTTTGCCGACAGTGCACAAGAGATCGACGCACTGCTCGCGCGCAAGGAAGCTCCGCTGGGCGTGGTATTTGAAATTGCGCAAAAAAATGAAACGGCGCTGGAAACTGCGGTACCGCAGGTAAAACAATATGCGCAGCGGTTACGTGCGCGTTTTCCGCAATTGAAAATTGCCTTGGTCACGCATGGCCGCGAAGAATTCGCGTTGCTCAAAGACAAATCCGAGCAATACCGCAGCATACAGTCTGGCGTGCGCGAGCTGGTAAAAGATCAAGACCTGGCAGTTCATGTCTGCGGCACGCATGCGTCGTGGTTCGAAAAGTATCCGGAAGATTTCCCCGATTACATCGACGTCGCGCCATCCGGCCCGGTACAGATTCGCAATTACCGTGAGTTGGGTTATGTGCTGGTGGTGTTGTGAACAATATTGCCGATCGCGAATATCAACGTCTCGTACCCGGTTCGCTTCCGCATCCCAGGCGTGTACTGTAGCGCGAAATTATGCAGCACATGATGGACGGCGGCCGCTAACCCCGCGTGGCACGCCTGCGGTATCTTTATAACCGGTGATTTCCATAAAGTCATTTTTAGAAAATAAGTCAATAACCGCCGCCTGCTGGTCGTAACCATGCTCAACCAGCAACCAGCCTTCCGCACCAAGATGCGCAGGCGCGTCTTGCACTATAGTGTGCAAATCGCATAACCCATCCGCCCCCGAACTCAACGCAAGCTGCGGTTCAAAGCGCAAATCGCCACGCTGTAAATGGATATCATGCTCCGCTACGTAGGGCGGGTTGGAGACGATTACGTCGAAGCGCTCACCGCGCAACCCGGCAAACCATGCGCTGTGTCGAAATGAAATATTTTTGATTTCTAAACGCTGTGCGTTCGACTGCGCCACACTCAATGCGTGCGCCGAGATATCGGTGGCGAGCACCACACAGCGGGGACGTTCGTGTGCAATGGCCAACGCAATCGCGCCGCTGCCGGTGCCCAAGTCGGCAACGTGGAACGTCGCGTCCACCGGAATGCGCTGTAAGGCGAGCTCGACAAGCGTTTCGGTTTCGGCGCGCGGAATCAGCGTAGCGGAAGTCACCTCCAGATCCAGCGACCAAAATTCACGCCGCCCGGTGAGATAAGCGACCGGCTCACCACGCAGACGCCGCTCGACGAGTCGTTGAAATTGCGCGTGTTGCGCAGCGGTTAATGCGCGCTCGGGACCCGCTTTTATGTAAGAACGCGGTTGTTGAATAACATGCGCCAATAGCAACTCGGCGATGAACTGCGGGGATTCGGTTTCGGCGTTGCGCAAGCTTGCGGTTGCATCGCTTAATATTTGCGCCAGCGTGGTGACGCCACTACTCATTGGTACTCAGCGCGGCCAGCTGCTCGGCCTGATATTCGCTGATCAGCGGATCGATCACGGCATCAAGATCGCCGTCGACGATGGCGCCAAGCTTGTATAAAGTGAGATTAATGCGGTGATCGGTGAGCCGGCCCTGCGGGAAATTATAGGTTCGAATGCGTTCCGAACGGTCGCCGCTGCCGACTTGCAGTTTGCGCGACTGAGCAATTTCCGAACGCTGTTTTTCCTGTTCGGAAGACAACAGCTTGGCTTGCAGCAACGACATCGCGCGCGCACGATTTTTGTGTTGCGAGCGCTCGTCTTGACATTCCACCACAATGCCGGTGGGCAGATGGGTCAGGCGAATTGCAGAATCGGTTTTGTTGACATGCTGACCACCGGCACCCGACGAGCGATAGGTGTCGACGCGCAAGTCGGCCGGATTAATGTCAACCTGCTCCACTTCGTCCGGCTCCGGCAAGATCGCCACCGTGCACGCCGAAGTATGGACGCGGCCTTGCGCTTCGGTTTCGGGTACACGCTGCACGCGATGCGTGCCGGATTCGAACTTCATACGCGAGTAGGCGCCTGCACCGATGATCTTGGCGATGACTTCTTTATAGCCGCCATGCTCGCCGGCATTTTCGTTGATGATTTCGATTTGCCAGCGACGCCGCTCTGCATAACGCGTGTACATGCGGAATAAATCACCGGCAAAAATCGCCGCTTCATCGCCGCCGGTACCGGCGCGCACTTCCAGAAAAATATTACGGTCGTCGTTGGGATCGGTGGGTAACAATAAGCGCTGCAGCTCGCGTTCCAGCTCTACTTGGCGCTGCTCGCCGCGCGCCACCTCGTCTTTGGCCATCTCGCGCATTTCAGGATCTTCGTCCTTGAGCATGCTTTGCATCGAAGCGGTTTCTGCAAGCTGTTGCAGATATTCTTTGA
>JACQEQ010000153.1 GCA_016200445.1 Gammaproteobacteria bacterium
TGGATTAACGTTGGTGTGGCCTTCGGACTGAACGAAAAATCCGATGACGTCGCTCTGAAAACTTACGTGGAATTCGAGTTTTAACTTGCCGCTTTCTAGGGCGATCCGAGGGCCGGTTTCGTTGCAAAAACGGCCCTCCGGGTTTTGACTTTAACGTCCCCGTTCTTCTCCCCACACGGTCTTATGCAACTGCATTTGAAAGCGCACCGGTAAGCGATCATCTAAAATCCACTGCGCCAGCTGGCGGGCTTCGAGCTGGCCATAGCTTGGAGAAAATAATAGTTCGCAACGCAAGTTGAGCTGATACTTTACGATCATCTGTTTGGCCCAGACATAGTCGGCGCGATCGCAAATCACAAACTTAACCTGATCGCGCGCACGTAAGTGTTCGAGATTTTTAAGCAAGTTACGGGGTTCTTCGCCCGAGCCGGGCGTCTTTAAGTCAACAACGCGCACCACCCGGGTATCCACGGCAGAAATATCCAAGGCGCCGCTGGTTTCCAGCGACACTTCATAACCGGCCCGGCACAGTGCGCCGAGCAACAGTAAACAGGGCTTTTGCGCCAACGGCTCACCGCCGGTGACACACACATGACGCGCACCGTATTGCGCAACGATCTGCAAGATATCTGGGACGGTCTTCCACTCCCCGCCCTGAAATGCATACGTGGTATCGCAGTAACCACAACGCAACGGACATCCGGTTAGGCGCACGAATACCGTCGGCCAGCCAACGTCGCGCGCTTCACCCTGTAATGAATGAAAAATTTCAGTGATCCGCAGCTGAGGTAGTGCAACAGCGGAATTAGTAAGCGTATTTGACACGATAGCGTTTTAAAAAATTAGCGGGCACAGGCGAAATAAGCAATTACTTTTCTCACCATGTGCCACATCCTAACTAATGACCTTCTAACCTAATTTGCTCCAAACGCTGGGTTGCGAGTTGCGCTTGCGAGGTATTGGGAAATTTGGTGACCACTTCTTTGAGTGCTTGCGCTGATTTGTCCCACACGCCCAACTCATACTGCGCAAGACCAAGCTTGAGTAATGCATCTGAAATTTTAGGGCTGGCCGGGTAACGCGTCACGACCTGCTCGAACGCGATCAATGCGGTATCGTAACGATGCTGTAGATAAAACGCTTCACCCAACCAATACTGCGCGTTGGCAGCGTGTTCACTGTTGGGGTATTTTTTCAGAAAACTCTGCAACTCTATGATTGCCTGTTCGTATTTACCATCACGCATTGTTCCAAAGGCGGCATCGTAGTTCGCCCGTTCGTCCAAACTTGCAGTAATTGCGTTCGGCACAATGTCACCACCCGAACCATTCGACGAATGCTGCGCGGTTTCGAGGGTACGCAATCGATGATCCAAATCCAGATACAATTCGCGTTGTTTACGCTTAAGATCTTCGATGTTGTGATTAACGGTTTCCGCATCGCCCTGCAAGCGTTGCAAGTCCTGCTGCATTGCATCAATGCGCGCGGCAAACTCTTCCAGCGTGCGGTTTTCTAAAACGCTTTCCAGCTTGGTCACGCGCTCTTCCATTGAAGGCCCGCCGCGTACGCGCGCACCACCTGAGGTAATGTCAACCACCGGTGCTTGTGCGGCAGACACCGGCCCGACGCAAACAAAAACGCCGGACAAGCCGGCGAAAAAATTATTGCGCAGTAATTTTCTCATGCGTGTTGCTCCAGCGAGTGGGACGCCCGAATGAACGCCCCGTTAGAGCCGCAACGTGTTAGCGATATGCGAACACCGCACGGCGATTCTGCCACCAGGAATCTTCATCATGGCCCAGTGCCACAGGTCGTTCTTCGCCAAAGCTGATGGTCGCGATCTGCTTGTCGGATACGCCCTGTAATTTGAGTAATTGACGGACTGCGGTTGCACGGCGGTCGCCCAACGCGATGTTGTATTCGCGCGTGCCGCGTTCGTCGCAATGTCCTTCGATTTTCACAGTTGCGCTGGGATTTTTGGTCAAATAGGCGGCATGCGCCAGCACCGCTTCGCGGAATTCAGGCTTGATATCGAAGCGATCGAAATCAAAATAAACGGTGTTCTTCAGATTACCAGGGCCAGTGGATTTATCTGCCGACGCATCAGCCTTCTCCTTGGACGTGTCGATCGCCGTTGCAGAACCTGTACCTGCACCTGCATCGGGTTTTGTAGTTGCCGGAGCTTCCGGCTTCGGTTTGGTAACCTCGGGCGCCTTTACGGCAGCAGGTTGCTCGGGGGTCGATGAGCAACCGAATAACAGCACAACGGGTAACACCAACAGGCCAAGGGATTTCAACGCGCGCATGTAACACTCCTTTATTTAAATGAAATAAAACAATTATTGTGAAGTTCGTAACAACGGCGACCACGCCGGATCGAGTACGCGCCCCTCTTGCGAGAGGCGCTGCTTGGCCAGAATTTTCGCGTTTTTGAACGTCGTGGCGTAAATGATCATGCTGCCGTTGGGCGCAAAACTCGGGGATTCGTCCAAACTGCTGTCGGTCAATACGCGCAACTGACTCGTTTCAAGGTCGAGTACGGCGACGCGGTATTCTCCACTATTTGCATGAATCATAGCCAGCATTTTTCCGTTCGGCGAAAATGACGCCCGATCATTCTCAACACCTTCAAACGTCAGCCGCTCTTCCTTGCCCCCGGCCAGCGCTTTGCGATAAATCTGCGGGCGGCCACTGCGGTCTGAGGTGAATACTAGAGAGTTGCCATCGGGTGACCAGGCGGGATGCGTCTCAACTGCCCAGTGATCGGTGAAACGCGTCAACGCCTTACTGCGCAGATCGAGAATGTAAATGTCAAAATTGCCCGCATCGCCGGGATGACGTTTGTGCTGCATTGCCAATGCCAGCTTAGTACCGTCGGGCGACCACGCGGGCGCACCATTGTGACCCAGTGCATCTGCCACAACGCCACGCGTACCGGTCGCAATCTCTTGCACATAGAGCACAAAGTGATCGTGTTCAAAGCGTGAATATGCGAGCTTAGTGCCGTCCGGCGACCAGGCCGGCGACATAATTTCCGTCGGCGAATTCAACACGTCGCGCGCACCGTAACCGTCGGCATCAGCTATCCATAAGGTGTGCACGCTGGATGCGCCCGCTTTGTGCTGGACCGTGACATAGGCGATACGCGTACTGAATGCGCCCGGCTCGCCGATTAATGCTTCATACACCATGTCGCTGATTTTGTGTGCGGTTGCACGCAAAGTGGTAGGTTGCGCCGGCAAGCTGAACGCCTTGATTTGCTGTCCTTTCAATACATCAAACAGAAAAAACCGCACCTCGTATCCCTGCGGCGCCGCTTTCACCGAACCGATCAGCAAATTGTCCTGACCCAGCATGCGCCAGTCTTGAAAATTAACTTTGCTTGGGTCGCTGGGTCGCGCGACTAAATCGGTCAACGGGAGCGCTTTGAAGCGTCCGCTGCGCTGCAAATCTGCGATCACAACCGCTGACAAATCGCTACCGACTAATGCGTCGGCACCTTCAGTCGCAAACGGAACTACAGCGATGGGCAGCTTGTCTGCCACACCTTCGGTAATTTCAATCGTTAACGCAGCGTGTGCCACCGGCCATCCCATAAGCGTGAAACACACTGCCACCGTGCGGAAAAAAAATGAAATCGTCATTGAGGTTTGAACACGAAGTTGATTTCCCGCATGAGGTTGAATGCGTCCGGGTCATCCTTGGGGACGGGTAAGGGCGACGCCTTCTGCACGGCTGCCTCCACTGAGCGGCTAAAAATATCATCGCCATTGCAACTACTCAATTTACTGTCTACGACATCGCCGGTGGGAATCAGCTTCACAGAAACGGTACATTGGGTCCCGGGCGCAAAATTAGTCGGTTTGATCCACACGCTTTCGACTTTGGCTGTTATTTGTGATTTAAAATCCGCGACCACTTTTTTTGCCTCCTTGTCTTTTGCAGCCCGCTCGCTCTCTTGCTTCTTTTTCAGCGCCTCTTGGCGTGCGCGGTCTGCGGCTTGCTCTTCTTCCATCTTGCGCTTGGTTTCAAGCTTTTGGACTTCCAGCTGCTCCTGCTTGTTCTTCAGCGCCAAGTCTTCGCTGTCTTTCTTCATCTTCTTGATATGCTCCTGTTCTTTCACGGCGAGCTCAGTATCAGCTTTTTTCTTTTTCTCTAACTGAGAGAGACTTTGCTTTTCGAGCTCTTTCTTTTTCTTCAGCTCGGCAATGTGTTGCTCTTCAGCTTCACGTAGTCGTTTGGCGCGCTGCGCATCCGACTCCAACTCGCGCTGGCGGCGATCTTCTTCGTCTTTCTTGCGCTGTTCTGCCTTCTTTATCTTATCGAGTTCGTACTGAATCTTACTTTCGTCGACCGCGACCGCTTCGATGACGTTGACTTCGGGTTGCGGCTGGCGGATCGCTTTGCTGCCAAATTCCAAGCTCACCACAAACAACACGCCGATCGCGGCGTGTAATAACACCGACAGCGTGAACGGACCTGCGTTTTCTTTGACCTTGGACATACGCGCTTATTTCTTCACGGATTCGGGCGTCTCGGTGACTAGACCCACGTTCGGCGCACCGGCTTTTTGCAGCAGCGCCATTGCGGTGACCACTTTGCCGTAGCTCACATCTTTGTCGCCGCGCACCATCACCGGCGTGCCGGGCTGATTACGCAATACCGCAGCAACGCGCGCGACCAGCACATCGTTATCGATCGGTTTTTCCTGTTCGTCACCGATATTGACAAAATAATTACCCTGTTTGTTCACTGTCACCACCAGCGGCTCCTTATTGTCTCCCGACATCGGTTCCGATGCGGCTTTGGGCAACTCCACTTGCACGCCTTGCGTGAGCAACGGCGCGGTAATCATGAAAATCACCAACAGCACCAGCGTGACGTCAATATAGGGCACCACATTGATCTCAGACATGCTGCGGCGTTTTTTGCGTTTATGGGAATCAGCCATGGCCCACCCCGTTACTGTGTTGAACGCGGTACATTACTTGAACGCCTGCCGTTGCAGAATATTGGAGAATTCTTCGAGAAAGTTGCTGTATCGGCTTTCCAGCCGATCTACTTCATTGACGAAACGGTTGTAGGCAATCACCGCTGGAATTGCGGCAAATAATCCCATCGCAGTGGCGATCAACGCTTCAGCAATACCTGGCGCCACCAAGCCGAGCGTGGCCTGTTTCAAGTTACCCAGCGCGCGAAACGAATTCATAATGCCCCACACGGTGCCGAACAAGCCGACATAAGGGCTGGTGGAACCGACCGTGGCCAGGAATGGCAGGTTGGTTTCCAGCCGGTCGATTTCACGTGCGAGCGCAATACGCATGGCGCGCTGTGCGCCGTCGAGCACCGCCTTGGGTTCGGCGGTGTGTTGCTGGCGCAGACGCGCGAACTCGCGAAAGCCCGATTCAAAAATCATTTCCATGCCGGCGCGGTTATGCGGACGCGAGGTGATCGCTGTGTACAACTGGGTGAGATCGCCGCCCGACCAGAATTTGTCTTCGAACGCATCTGCTTCGCGCCGTGCGTGTTTCAGCACGACGGCTTTGCGAAAAGTACGTGTCCAGGAAATCAACGACACCAGCAACAGACTCGCCATAATGAGCTGCACCACGTGACTGGCGTTGAGAATTAAATGCAAAATAGATAAATCAACGTTCACTCGTAACCTCCCTGAGTATGCGCAGTGGAATCGCCGTGGGGCGCAGTGTGCTTGCGTTCAGACACGCGATCTTTACCTGCCCCGTGCACAATTGTAGTGTCGATCCGCCCGATGCCACCTCAACGCGTTGCGCGAATAATAAACTTGCCTTTCCGATATCCGCCAGATGCACGCTGATATTCAATAATTGGTTGAAGCGTGCGGGCTTCAAGGCTGAGCTGAATGTGGTCGATTGGGCTACCTTGGTTCAGCGGCGCAATGATGCGAAGCTGTGGGACATCTACATCACGCATTCAGGCCAGTTCCCTGAGCCGATGTTGTCGCCGCCGCAGCTGGGGGA
>JACQEQ010000154.1 GCA_016200445.1 Gammaproteobacteria bacterium
GGTGCCCAGCTCTGGCAAGGTGCTGACCGGCGGTGTGGACGCCAATGCCTTGCAGCGCCCCAAACGGTTCTTCGGCGCGGCGCGCAACATCGAAGAAGGCGGTAGCTTGACAATTATCGCCACCGCACTGGTCGACACCGGCTCGCGCATGGACGAAGTGATTTACGAAGAGTTCAAAGGCACCGGCAATATGGAAATCCACTTGGACCGCAAAATGTCCGAGAAGCGCATTTACCCGTCCATCAGCATCAATCGCAGCGGTACCCGCCGCGAAGAATTAATGGTCAGCCCGGAAGATCTGCAAAAAATGTGGATCTTGCGCAAATTGCTTAATCCGATGGACGAATCCGCCGCAATGGAATTCATCATCGACAAATTGCGTGCAACCAAAAATAATTCTGAATTCTTCGATTCAATGAAGCGTTAATTTCCATTCACGTAGATTGCGCCATGCGATTGCTGCGCATTTGCATCTTCTCTTTACTGCTCGCCCTGTCAGGGTGCGGTGGCGAATCGTATTCCTTGTTGATGCAGGCTGCGCGCTTTGGTGACGCGCAAGGCGTATCGAAATATGCCGCCGAAGGTCTCGACGTTAATGAAAAATCCAAACAAGGCAAAACTGCGCTGATTCTTGCGGCAGGCGCTGGCCACGCCAAGGTCGTAGAAGCGCTGATCGGCTTGGGCGCGGATGTTCAAGCGCACGACAATAATGGCGCAACTGCCTTGATACTCGCCGCCACCGAAGGCCACGCGGACGCGGTGCGGGTGCTGCTTAGCCACGGCGCCGATGTCGCCGCCAAAGACCATGATGGCGGCACCGCTCTGTTAAACGCGGTTTTTTTCGGCTACCGCGACGCGGCGGCCGAATTGTTGAAATACAAAAAAGGCATTGCTGCGCCGGATCTGAACGAAGCCATGTTGATTGCGGCCGGCATGGGTCATATCGATATCGTGAAGGACATGATTCAGAGCCAACTCAGCGTCAACGTGATGGGACTCAACAACCGCACCCCCTTGATGGCGGCAGTCAAATTCGGCCGTATGGATACTGTGCGTTTACTGCTGGAGAACGGCAGCGATCCCTCGCCTAAAGACAGCGAGGGCAATACCGCGTTGATGGTTGCTCAGGACGAAGGCAAGCAGGAGATGATTGAAATCCTCGAAAAAGCGCTCGCTTCCAAATCGGCATCAGCACCGGCACCGGCCGCCACACTCAACAACGCGAAATAAGTTGAGCTCCGGCCCCAGCGCAGCGCGTCGCGCTGTCTAGTTATTTTGTACTTGTTTGATCACCATCAAGAACGCAGCACTCTTACCACCACTTGCCCGAGCCCGCATGCGGCACGCTGTGGCAACGTTCGCAAATGAATAGCGAGAACGCCACCTTGTCGTGGCATACCCCGCAATACTCGCCGCGCAGTACTTTATTCATCGACACCGGATTGGCGCCACGGCGTGGAATAAAAATCTTCGGATGACAGTTGCTGCAATCCAGCCAGCGGGTGTGTTGCAGATGCGGAAAGCGTACGTGCGGCATGTCCTTGGTATTAGTGAACAGAATATCCATGTCCATTACCAGCATCTCGCCTTTGCCTGTCAAGCTCGGACGCGGCTCTATTAAACCCTGGTCGAGGGCCTTGACCCAATTCACTTGCTGACGGCGATCAAGCGGAAAGTCTTTGAGTGCCACGGTCGGGTCTTGCAGCACGTTGATAGCGTCGTTATTGGCATCGTGTTCGCCATCGTCGTGCAGTGTTTCAATCGATTTTATGGTTACGACGCTAAGCTCTTTGCGCGGCGGATCGGGGATCAATTTGGCTGGCGCTGGCGGAACTTCACTCGCTGCTGCGCTGGAATTTTCCATGGCCTTGGCCAGCGCATTTTCTGCGGCTGTCGCACGTGGATTCTGCGTTTGGCAGCTCAACAACATCGCCACCGCAGCGAATGCACCTGCTGTCTGCCATGAACGCGCGGCAGACATGCCCACTACCACCACTTCTTCGGCGATTTATCATGCGGCACACTGTGGCAACGCTCGCAGATCCACAGCGAGAACGCGACCTTGTCATGGCAACGTCCGCAAAACTCACCGGCCAAAATTGCGTCCATGCCAATCTTGTTGGCACCGCGCTGCGGCTTGAATATCTTGGGATGGCAATTACTGCAATCTAGCCAACGGGTGTGCGCAATGTGCGGAAATCGCACCCACGGCATGGAGCCGGTATTGGTAAACATAATGTCCATGTCCATGAACAACATGCCTTCTGCACCCGTGAGAGTTTCGCGCGGCTCGATGAGATTCTGTTCAAGCGCCGTTACCCAATTCACTCCACCGCGCCGGTCTTGCGGAAATTTCATTAACGCATCCGCAGGTTCTTGCAGCGACTTGATGGCTGGATTTTCCGGGTCGTGAATACCGTCGCTGCGTAAAGGCTCGACTTGGACTTTGTCGGCGAAATAGCGATTGTCGTTAAAATGCTTGCCGCCCTGCCCAACGCCACTCTCCACAATGTATTGCGCTGCGCGCGAATTGGGTTTGAGCGGAACGGAAGAATTGTCAACACATGAGCCCAACAACGCCGCCGCACTGCAATAAGCCACAACGACGAACCGCATGCGCATTAGCGGCGATGTGGACGCTAGCTGCATCAGTACTTACCGCCCGCAGCTTCCAAGACTTGCAGAACATCGTTTTGGCCTTCCATTTTAGCTACTTGCGTCGGCGAACGCCCGCCAGGGTCGCGGATATTAATTGACGCGCCATTCGCAATCAGCGACTTCACCACCTCAACGTGTCCGCGGTTAACGGCCCAGAACAGCGCAGTCCAGCCGTTTTCATCGACGGCATTGGGATTGGCGCCTCGCTCGAGAAATAGATTCACTAGGTCAATGTGTCCTTTGCTCGCAGCACGAATCAATGACGTGCTCCCAGTGTCGTCGTGTACGTCCACTTTTGCGCCGGCATCGAGTAGCGCGCGCACCGTGTCTACGTGACCTGCCCGCGCAGCATGCATCAGCGCTGTCCAACCGTATTTATTGCGCTCTTCGAGCGCTGCGCCAGCAGCAATTGCCGACTTTATCTGCGCCGTGTCGCCATCTTGCGCCAATTTCATAAGCGGAGTATTGCCATCACAACCGACCAGCAACATCGCTGTAACGAAAATCCACACCAACGTATTATTCATCAACCCGCTACCCTTACGAACATGCGTACCATCATAATGACTGATGCTTTGTTCTACAATTAATCTCGTCCACCTCAAACAAGACACGACACCATGCTGATGTTCGAGTGCCCGCACTGCAAACAAGCAACTCTGACCTTTAAACAAAAGTTACTGGCAGGAAAGTGGTGCGATGTGATTTGCCCAAACTGCGGCGGACGCAGCTGCGCCTACCCTGCCCTGCTCGTCGTGCTGTATTTTTTCTACACCTGGGACGTGATGTTGTTTGGCTATCTCACGGTGCACGAAACTAGTGTTTTGTACCTCGGCGTCATGATCGGCGGCTGGTTGTTACTTGAGATGTTTGGCATCAGCCTGCCCTTGGCGCGCATGAAATCAACATCGCCCGCAACGACCCCCGGCAACCCTCCTCGATAATCAAGTCACCTGTTAAACCACAGAAAATCAGAGCTGAGAAATCAATCACAAATACCGGTGTTAGGTCAGCCCATATTCGAACCGATAACAATTCTGAACTGTTCCAACGTTATTGGCCGGTGCCGGATATAATACGGACAGAGCTTGGGCTCAGTTGCCCCTAGCCATTTGTCATGAGGTAGAGTGCATTATGAAAGAAATCGTGCGCGTACTGACCCACCTGGGAATTTCACCCACTCCGCAACGCGTGGAGATCGCTGCCGCTATGTTGTACAAGCCGCAGCATCTGTCCGCCGAACAAGTGCTGCACATGGTGAATCAAACCAGCAACGTAGTATCCAAGGCAACGGTCTACAACACGCTAGGATTATTCGCGCGCAAAGGCCTGGTGCGCGAAGTCATCGTTGACCCCAACAAAGTGTTCTACGACTCCAACACCGACCACCACCATCATTTTTACAATGTCGTGACCGGCGAACTCATCGACGTAGAAGCAACCCACCTGGATATCGCTAAACTACCCCAAAGCCCGCACGGCACTGCCTGCGAAGGTATCGATGTCATTATCCGTGTGCGTCCCGTCGAAAATGCAGCCCCGGCAAAAACGGATTGATTCACCGGATTGATTCACCGCGCTTGACGCATTAAAACCGACTCTTTACCATCGCTTGCCTCGTTCCCTGCTCGTTTTTCGCGCAGTAAGTTGTAAGCCTCCGCGAGCATGCCACAGCAATACGCCGAGATAGCTCAGTCGGTAGAGCAACTGATTCGTAATCAGTAGGTCGGAGGTTCGATTCCTCTTCTCGGCACCATTCTAATATCTAATAAATTCGCTATTGGCTCACCGCAGTGCACAGGTACCGCGTCGCAGCGCTACCGGAACGATACTGAATAAGTCTCGTACTGGCGCTACAGTTGGCAAGCACGTTACTCGCACGAGTAACGCAGCTATTGATCCGGCTCGATGAAGTTTGAAGTCTTCATACAGCATACTTTACGCGCGGGTCCTGGAAGTATTTTTTTACGCGCTCGGGTGATTGTTCCAAGGTTCGCATGTGCTTGGTTCCCGCTGCCTTCAATTTGGCCTTGGTGTGTGCCGGAATTTTTGAGCCGATGGCGTGCTTCAAGTTCGCATTGAGCCGTTACTCCGGATTCAACTCCGGACTGTAACTGGGCAGGTACGCAGTTGGATTTTCCGGATTAATATTCGCGCATAAGATGGGGCATTGTATGGCCACGCTACTTTGCTATTTTCTAGCGCGTCATTTCGACAGTCCGTTGCTATTTGCGACATCGTACGCGGAATTTTTCATCACCCTCTTCAATCTCGTTTCGATTTCTCCGCTCGACGGCAGCCGGATTACCGCCATCATCTCGCGCAAGATCTGGTGGATTGGCGCGCCATTGTTGCTGGTGTTGTTCTTTTACTTAAAAAGCCCGATGCTCTTGCGCATTGCGCTACTCGCCATACCTCAGCTCATCGCCGTATGGCGCAACGAGATGCCCCCCGGAGCCAATCCCGGCTATTCCAGCGTGCCGGTGGGACAGCGTGCGATTTATGCACTTTGGTAGCTGGGCTTGACAGCACTCCTGGCGGTGATGAGCTATGAAGCTCATCTAATGTTAAATAATGGAATTGACACTCATTAATTACCTGCGGGCACAAGTCGTTCAACACCGTCCTCACTCAACATGCGTCAGGTAATCATTGCTTCTGCGGTTCTTCCCTTGATCCTGGTGGTCGCAACTCTTGGCGCCGGCGAGGTGCTCAGCGCTCACGCAAATAGGGCTGTCGGTTTGCCACCCGTCGAACTAGAAGCTACGTCAGTTACGCTTGACGCCCCGGTTAGGGGGACGGTCTCGGGATGGTTTGTTCGCGGTGCGCCGGGGCTTGGCGCGGTCTTGCTGCTGCATGGCGTACGCAGTGATCGCCGCCAAATGATAGGACGGGCAAAGTTTCTCCATGCCGCCGGGTACTCGGTGTTGCTCGTAGACCTTCCTGCTCATGGAGAAAGCAGCGGACAACGCATCTCGTATGGATACCGCGAGGCGGAAGGGGTCAAAGCCGCCACGCGTTACCTAAGACAAACGCTGCCTGGCGAGCGAATCGCAGCCATCGGGGTCTCCCTCGGTGCGGCCGCAATTGTGCTGTCGGGCGACAGACCTGCGCTAAACGCAGTTGTCCTTGAGTCGATGTACCCCAGCATTGAGGACGCAGTAACAGATCGATTGAGCATCCACTTTGGATCGTTCGGCGCCCATTTTGCTCCAGTCCTCCTGTGCCAGTTACCTGTGTGGCTTGGTATATCCGCTGCTTCGTTGCGGCCCATCGATCACATTTCTTCACTCCACGCACCCGTACTGATTGCTTCGGGTACAGAGGACCAGCACACCACAGTGCCTGAAACGCAGCGTCTCTTTGCAACTGCGGCCGAACCCAAGGAACTGTGGTTAGTTGAAGGTGCTGCACATGTAGATTTACATGCGTTCGATCCACGAGCTTATGAGTCCAAGGTGTCCGGCTACTTGTTCAAGCACCTACGAAATCCCGGCTAACCGTTCCGTCGAGTGGCAGGACTAGACCGGCCGGCGGCATACCGATCTGAAATCGTTCGCGTAGATAAATGACAAGACCGTGATATATCGCGGGAAAGCGCGCCGCTACTTAAGCTGTCATTCGCCCCACAAAAATCCCTCTCAGGCTCCCCTTCCAGTAGCCGACCATGTGTACAACAGCCTGCTACAGCATTGCACGCCCGATCCGTAAACGAGTCGAGTATTGACATAAAACTGCTTCGCTACGACGCCTCGCTGAATGGCGACTGCCAAAAGGCTGTGAGCGCGTTTCCTTAGCATCATGTGTACGGCAGCGAACGGTGTGTGTTGGATGGAAGGCATACAAAGGCTCACGAACATGGACGCAGGATATTTCATGGAGCTTAGCCTTTTAACATTGCCTTACACACAGAGAGACTCACATGAAAACCAACTTCAACAAAAAACTATGGTTATTGACAGCACCGCTGGCGGTACTCATGGCCGGTTGCAACAGCAGCGATAACAACACCGACCCGGGCCCCGGCGTGATTGTTCCGCCTCCGGTGATCATTCCCAACGCAGTTGTAGGTGCTAAAACACCGGTAAATCTTGGCACCGCCGGTAGTTTTGCAATTCTGGCAAAAACCGGAATCTCCACCGTCCCTGCTTCGGCGGTCACCGGCGACATCGGCGTTAGCCCCATCGCTGCGGCGGCCATCACGGGATTTTCATTAACACTGGACAACTCAGGTACGTTCTCGACATCAAGTCAGGTGGCCGGTAATGTCTATGCAGCCGACTATACATCCCCCGCGCCTTCTAACTTGGGCACTGCAGTCAGCAACATGGAAGCGGCGTATACCGATGCCGCAGGACGCATAACACCCGACTACACCGAACTCTACAGCGGCGATATCAGCGGAAAAACTTTGGAGCCTGGTCTTTACAAATGGGGCACCGGGGTTTTGATCTCGACCGACGTTACGCTCAACGGTAACGAGAATGCGATTTGGATTTTCCAGGTTGCAGGTGGAATTACTCAAGCTGCTGGTACCCGCGTGATCTTGGCGGGCG
Source organism: Gammaproteobacteria bacterium (assembly GCA_016200445.1). GTDB lineage: Bacteria > Pseudomonadota > Gammaproteobacteria > SG8-11 > SG8-11 > UBA6921. The sequence continues at coordinate 7,215 of JACQEQ010000154.1, forward strand.
GTGCTTTGCCTAAGAACATCTTCTGGCAATCTGCCGGGGCAGTAGCACTCGATACCACGGCGCATATGGAAGGTATCGTTCTGTCTAAAACGGCGATCACTCTGGCCACCGGTGCTACGGTAAACGGCCGGTTGTTGGCACAGACTGCGGTAACGTTAGACACTAGTACCGTCACTCAACCGGGCACGCTCGTGGTCGCGGGTGACACCACGGCACCGTCTGCAGTTGCAACGACGCCTGTAGATGCGACGACCGGGGTGGCGCTCAATGCAAACCTCACCGCGAGCTTCGATGAAGCGATGAATGCGTTAACGATCACCGCCGCAACATTTACGCTCACTCAAGGAACAACGCCGGTACCTGCTGTAGTTACCGTTCTCGACAATATTGCGACCTTGAACCCAGTGAACGATCTCGCGGCTGATACCGCCTTTGTTGCCACATTGACCGCAGGAATGATGGATCTCGCAGGCAATGCCTTGGTTGTCAAAACCTGGCGATTTAAAACCGCAGCAGCAATCGACCCACTCCCGGGAACAGGCCCGGCAGCGGTGAATCTGGGTACCGCCGGTAGTTTTGCAATTCTGGCAAAAACCGGTATCTCCACCGTGCCCGCTTCCGCGATCACCGGAGATATCGGTGTGAGCCCCATCGCCGCAACTGCCATCACGGGATTTACGTTAACTCTGGATAGCACGGGTACATTCTCGACTTCAACTCAAGTGACCGGAAATGTGTTTGCAGCCGACTATGCCTCGCCCACACCTTCTAATCTGGGTACGGCCGTAAGCAACATGGAAACGGCGTATACCGATGCGGCGGGCCGCGTTAACCCCGATCAGACCGAATATATGGCGGGTGATATCAGCGGCCAAACGTTGGCGCCTGGTCTTTACAAATGGGGCACCGGCGTTTTGATCTCAACTGACGTCACCCTGAATGGCGGCCCCAACGATACCTGGATTTTCCAGATCGCCGGTGGCGTTACCCAGGCTGCTGGTACTCGAGTGATCTTGGCCGGTGGCGCCCTGCCCAAGAACATTTTCTGGCAGACTGCCGGTGGAGTTGTAATGAATACCACCGCGCATATGGAAGGCATCATTCTGTCTCAAACCGCAATCACTCTGGGCACGGGCGCAACCGTGAACGGCCGCTTGCTGGCACAGACGGCGGTGACCTTAGATACAAGCACCGTGACTCAGCCGTAATACAAACGGCTCGCTACTCAAGCTACGTCATACATTAGTCAGTACGGAAACGGGGCTGCGGAAATATTCCGCAGCCCCGTTTCCTTTTTCCATGCAGTGATCAGATCATCCAGGTATTTGCAATTTAGCGAAGACATGCCCCTGAAACAAATCGATCCGCAAGGGTCTTTTTTGTTTCATGCGGGAGTACGGCAACGAACAGAGCGCCATCGATGAAACGCCTATAAATGAAGGCTCACATGGAACGAGTGCATATCAAAACACGAGCAACATGCCGGTTTCCATTTCGCTTTTCACAGGTAGGAGAGATTCACATGCAACAGATATTCAACAAGAAATTATGGTTACTGGCCGCGCCCTTAGCGTCTGGCAAAAACTGGAATCTCTACTGTTCCCGCATCGGCGGTCACCGGCGATATCGGTGTGAGCCCGATCGCTGCGACGGCGATTACAGGCTTTTCGTTGACCTTGGATAGCTCCGGCGCCTTTGCGACTTCTCCTCAGGTCGTCGGAAAAGCGTATGCAGCCGACTATGCGTCGCCCACGCCGTCTAACTTGGGTACGGCAGTCAGCAACATGGAGGCGGCGTATACCGATGCGGCCGGGCGAGTAACGCCCGACTACACCGAACTGTACAGCGGCGATATCGGCGGACAAACTTTGATTCCTGGTCTTTACAAATGGGGCACCGGAGTTTTGATCTCAACCGACGTCACCCTCAAAGGCGGCCCCAACGATGTCTGGATTTTCCAGATTGCGGGCGGCATTACCCAGGCTGCTGGAACGCGCGTCATCTTGGCCAGCGGTGCGCTGCCAAAAAACATCTTCTGGCAGAGTGCCGGTGCGGTTGCACTAAATACGACGGCGCACATGGAAGGCATCGTCCTGTCTAAAACGGCAATTACTCTGTCCACGGGCGCCACCGCGAACGGCAGGTTGCTGGCACAGTCCGCCGTGTCCTTGGACACCAGCACCGTAACGCAACCGTAAGGCTTTTGATTGTAATTATTATAAGTCAAGACCGGCATAGTACGGAACGAGCGGGGCTTCGGGAAATATTCCGCAGCCCCGTTTCCGTTTTCACTCGTTTGTTTTTTGTGTACGGCGGCGAACAGTGAGGATTGTGCAAAAGGTCTACAAATACTCACTCACACGGATGTGAGCGTTTCAAGGAACAAGGAACGTAATGCTTTAAACATCGGTTCTCACACTAAACAGAGGCTACACATGAAAGGGAATATCACCATGAATTATCATCAAAAGTATTTCACCAAGAGCTTGTTAGCAACTGCTGTGTTGCTGGGCAGCGTCTCCACGGCATTCGCCGCTGCGCCACTACTGGGCACGGCTGCGGGATTCGCGATTCTCGGTGGTTCAGCGGTCACCTGTACCGCAGGTGTAGTTGCCGGCGACGCAGGCGTCTCACCCGGCAGCGCATTTACCAATACTGGCTGCACCTACGCGGGCAATACGCCGCCTGCAACTACACCATTTGCCGCTCAGGCACGCGCTGATTTCCTCACCGCATACGCCGATCTTCAGTCACAGGCGGTGTCGTGCACCTATATGTTGGGCACCACGCTTGCGGGCGAGACACTTGCTCCTGGCGTCTATTGTCTCGATGCCGTAGCCAAAACCGGTACGTTAACACTGAACGGCCCTGCGGATGGGGTTTGGGTATTTCTCGTTGATGGCGCATTCACAGCGACCGACTTCACCGTCGCCATGGCCGGCGGCGGGCTGCCATGCAATGTGTTCTGGGCACCGAGTGCCGCAGCAACATTGACGACATCGGCGCTCAAGGGAAACATTCTTGCGGGCAACACCACCGTCGGTTCGATCACTTTGACTGGCGGGACGATGGCCGGTCGCGCTTTAGCCGGTGTGGCTGTGACGATGACAGGTGCTAGCGTGATTGGCTGTGGCGTTCTGACTGCTTCTTCGCTGCCAGGATCCGTAGTGCCGGGTCCGGTAGTGCCGCCCTCGACTTCATGCTCCGACGATGAGCACGATGGACATGATGACTCTAATCATCGCAACCGCTCGCACAATTAAGCCTGTGTTTTAGTTCCTATAGAAAAGGACCCGTAAGGGTTCTTTTCTTTTTCAAGGCGCTGCGTATGGTAGCGAACAGTGTCCGCTGGAATTATCAGTTATTTTATATCACTTCGAACCATTAGCAGCACAGCCCTATTTCTAGCCTAGGAAATGCCCATGAGATGGATTTACGCACGTACAACAAAAGCGCGCATCGACACCGTTTGCGTCGCCATGTCGCTCATTGCCGCCGTGATGACGCAATCGGCGATGGCTGCAACCACGGTTCCAGCCTCGGTAATGGATGAGGTGCTGGCGGGCAACGCTCAAGACCTGATCGTGTTATTCGAAACGGCTAAGGCCGCACCCGCTGTGCCTAAATTGCGAACTGCAACCCGCGTAGAGATCGTTAGTCACAACGATGACGGCAATGAGCATGATGACAATGAAGATGAAGATGCCGCTGAAATTCTGGCCCATAAAGTTAAGCACTACCGCAAAATCAAAGCACGCGCGTTGCATGCCATCGGTACATCGGGAATTTCTGCGCAGCAGGATTACACCTATCTTCCCATGATACATGTCCGCGTTGAGAATCTCGCCGCATTGCAAAATTTGCTGAGTAATGCGGATGTTGTTGCCGTGTATGTCAACACAGCGCACCAACATGCGCTCCTCGAGAGCTTGCCATTCATCGGGCAACCGAGCGCTCAGTCACTAGGAAAAACCGGCGCAGGAACCACCGTCGCGGTGTTGGACACGGGTATTAACTACACTCTTGCCGAATTTGGCGCCTGCACCTCGCCGGGGCTACCCGCCGGATGCCGCGTGCCGGTGGCTATCGACTTTGCGATCGAAGATAACCTGCTGGACGACAGCGGGCACGGCACCAATGTCGCGGCCATCGTCGCTGCGGTGGCGCCGGGCACGCGCATCGCCGCACTCGACATTTATACCAGCGGTTATACGTTTACCGCCGATATCATCGCAGCCATCAATTGGTCGATCGCGAATCAGGCGCTCTACAACATCGTTGCGATTAATCTGAGCTTGGGCGACGGTGCCGACAACGCCATCGAATGTCCGGGCTCCTGGGCAACTGCACCCTTCGCCGATGCGCGTGCAGCAGGCATCCTGCACTGATCTCGCCACCTGTTTTTCGAACAGCGCGGCCACGTTAACGCTGATGGCGCCAGGTTATAACATCAATGCAGGGGGCTATAACTTGACTGGAACATCCCAGGCCGCTGGCTTTGTCGCAGGTGCGGTGGAGGTACTGCGCGCAGCGGATGCTTTTCCGGCCGAAACGCTCGACCAAACCGTGGCGCGTATGCAAAACACCGGCGACCTGACGTCCGATCCGAAAAATGGCCGCATCATACCGCGCCTGAATCTCGGCCGTGCGGTCATGCCATAGCGATAGTATAGGAACCATGTTCTGACATTAACCTGGGGCCTGGGTAACCGGATTAAGAGGCGTTAACCCATGTCGAAAAAAACCTTTGTTGCCGGGCTCTTCACTACGCCAGATGAGAACGAACCGGCTCTGAACGACGAGCATAGTTTTTACTACAACCATTCAAGCGTGCGTCGTCGTGACCCGGTTAAGCCAAGCATTTTTTGGCGCAGGCTGTGGGGCAAGCTGCTTTGGTTCTCGGTCTTTACATCTCCAGTAATCGTAACCTGCGTAATCGCAGGCAGGTTGGCCGCAGCGCTCCTCGCCGCCTGGGAATTCGCCATGATGCTTGTAGTTCTGATGATGATGGGCGCACGTCTTTGCAGTGTCGTTAAGGAAGGGCAATGAAAAAGCTGGCTGACAAAACCGTGTTTATCACCGGCGGGTTGTCAGGCATAGGAAGAGCATGTGCGCTTGCAGCGGCGAAGGAGGGCGCACATGTCGCAATCGCCTACCGGAAATCTGCTGCTGCAGCGATTGCAGTCGAAGATATGAAATATCGAATTCCCAACGCTTTTTTTATTGACTGCGATGTATCTGTATTTGCTCAAGTACAAGCCGCTGTAGAAAAAGTGGTCAGCATGTTTGGCAAGCTCGATGTCGCTCTGAATTGCGCGGGCATCGGCGGCGAGCCGAACAAACTGGGCGAAATGTCCGAGCACGCTTGGCTCAAGGTGATGGGCATCAATCTGAGCGGCGTGTTCAATTGCATGCGGCATGAACTGGCGCAAATGGAGAAACAAAAATCCGGCGTAATCGTCAATATGTCGTCTATTTTAGGCAAAGTAGGCTTCGCCGGTGCAGCACATTATGTCGCAGCAAAACACGGTGTAATCGGGCTGACACAAACCGCCGCACTGGAATATGCCAAGGAAGGAATACGCATCAACGCAATTTGTCCCGGGTTTATCGATACGCCGATGATCGCTAAAACCAGCATCGGCAAAAACGCCGGCGTCGAGCAACACATCGTCGGCTTGCATCCGATGGGCCGCATCGGTAAGCCGGATGAAATCGCAAACGGTTTTCTGTTTCTCGCGTGCGACGAGAGTTCGTTTATAACCGGCACCACTTTGGAAATTGATGGTGGTTTTCTCTCTGAATAATTCCACGGGATGATATGAACAATAAATCCAAGGCCTATCTTGTCGGTGGTGGTATCGGTTCGCTGGCCGCCGCCGCCTTCATGATCCGTGACGGCAACATCCCCGGCGAAAACATTTCGATTTTCGAAGCGGTCGCTGTCATGGGCGGCAGCTTGGATGGGGCGGGCGAGCCTGTGGGCGGCTACTCGATACGCGGCGGGCGCATGTTGACCACCGACAACTACGAATGCACCTGGGATCTTTATAAATCGATTCCTTCGCTGCTCAACCCGGGCAAGTCGGTATTCGACGAAACGGTCGAGTTCAATGCAAAGTTCCAAGCCCATTCGCTGGCGCGGCTGGTGGATTGCCGTCGCGCCAAGCTCCCGGTAACCTCGATGGGATTTTCGATGCAGGACCGTATCGAATTGTTGAAGCTCAGCAATACCGACGAACAGGAATTAGGCGCAAGCCGCATCACCGACTGGCTTTCTCCTGGATTTTTTACAACGGCATTCTGGGCGATGTGGTCCACCACCTTTGCCTTCCAACCTTGGCACAGCGCGGTCGAATTCAAACGTTACCTGCATCGTTTCATGCTGGAGTTTACGCGCATCGAAACGCTGGCCGGTGTTAAGCGCACCATCTACAACCAGTACGACTCCATGGTGCTACCTTTGCTGAAATGGCTTAAAGCGCACGGTGTGCGTTTAGTGACCGGCTGCCAGGTTACCGATCTTGACAGTAAAACCGAAGACGGCAAATTCGTCGTTACCGGCATTCGGTGTCTATTGCAGGGCAAGCGCGAGATCATCGCCGTGTACGACGGCGACCTGGTCTTTTTTCAAAATGGCTCCATGACAGATGCGACGAGCTTGGGCTCCATGACCAGCGCACCCGAGAAGCTGACCAAAATCGATAGTAGCGGTTGGACTCTGTGGGAAAAGCTGGCGGCGGACCGGCCGCAATTCGGTAACCCTGCGGCGTTTAACAGCAGCATTGCGCAGTCGTGCTGGGAGTCGTTTACTGTCACGCTGCGAAACCCTGCATTCTTCACCCTGATGCAGCAATTCAGCGGCAATCAGCCCGGCACCGGCGGGCTAGTCACGTTCAAGGACTCGAACTGGATGCTGTCCATCGTGCTGGCGCATCAACCCCATTTCCATAACCAGCCTGCCGACGTGCAGGTGTTTTGGGGATATGGGTTGTTTCCAGATCGCATCGGAAATTTCGTTGCAAAGCCGATGGACCAGTGCAGCGGCGCGGAAATTTTGCAAGAGCTTTGCGGTCATCTGCGCTTCGATGCGGAGACCATCGAATCGGCCAACTGCATCCCCTGCCGCATGCCCTACATCACTAGCATGTTCATGCCGCGCCTGCGCAGTGATCGGCCGCCGCCGGTCCCGGCCAACTCGAAGAATCTCGCATTCGTCAGTCAGTTCGTCGAAATTCAGGATGATGTCGTGTTCACGGTGGAGTATTCGGTGCGCGCGGCGCAGATCGCGGTTTATGAACTGCTGGGCATCACACGCAAGCTGCCGCCGGTAACGCCGCATGACAAATCGCTGCGCACGCAGTTCGAGGCGCTGATCAAAGCCTTTAAATAAGGTGTCAGGTAGCGACAGTTAATCGCCGAGCAGTTCGCCGAGGGGTTTTAAATCTTCCACCCGGTCGCAGATGGCTTTGATGATCAAAATAATCGGCATGCCCAGTAATAATCCCCACACGTCCCACAACCAACCCCAGAACAGCACGCTGATAAAGACCACCAGCGGGCTCATCTGGCTGGCCCGGCCGGTCAGCCATGGCGTCAGCAAATAGCCTTCGAGACTGGTAATGAGCAGCGAAATACCGGCAACCAGCAACGCCATGCTGAGCGTTCCGAATTGCAGAAATGCCACCAGCGAAGTACCGCCGGTGACGATCACCGGACCGAGATACGGGATGGTATTGAAGACGGCAGCGGCGATGCCCCAGATGGCCGCGTGCTCCAGGCCGACCCACACGAACGCGAGCCAGGTGACCACGCCGACCAGAATGCTGGTCATGATCTGCACCAGCAGGTAGCGCTGAATTTGCCCGTTAATTTCGTCAAGGACGCGGAGTGTGACTTTTTTGTTGCTCAGCGACGGGCCGGTGATCTTGACTAATTTCCGCCGGAAGGTATTGCCGGAAACCATTATAAAATAAGCCAGAAACAACACCACGCCGAGTTGACCGGCAAAACCGATGGCGCCCTTGGTGCCCATCCACAGGTATTCTTTGATATCCAGTTGCGGTTTCTCGATCTGCACCCGCGTGACCCCACGCGGTGCGGTGGGTGCCGGGGTACCGGCCTCGCTCGCCGCTTGCTCGATCTGCGTGGCCGCCTGTTGCATTTTCTCCATCGTGCCTTCCGAGGCATGCCATTCTTTGAGCACGGCCACGCGCAGTTTGTGTGCGGCTTCCGGCAAGGTTTCGATCAGGTTACCGGCCTCGTCGCCCAGCGAATACGCCGCGTAGCCGGTTCCACCCACGCTGGCAAGTAACAACAGCGCCGCGCCGATCGCGCGCGGGATGTGCCAGGTTTGCAGCAGGTTGACGAGCGGCGACAGCGCATAGCTGATCATCACGCCCAACATCAGCGGAATGAACACCGCCTTGGCCCAATACAGTGCGAAGATCACCGCGAGTACCGCCAATACCGCAAGCGAAACACTGCCGACATTGACGGGAATATGCAGTTCCGACGGAGCCAGCTGCGGTTCCGATAGGTCTACCCATTTACCACGGGTCACTTGTGCCCAGCGTGCGGATTTATTTTTCATTTTGTATCAGTAATCCCGATCAAGCACAGCCTCACCAGGAATAATTGGCGTTTTGAATTACTTCCCGGCGGCCAAGGGCGCTACCTTAACGAAGGATTCACCGCAAAGAACAGTTTTATTTTGTGGGAGCGGTTTTTAACCGCGACCTGTTTCAGGGTTCAAGCAGGTCGCGGTTAAAAACCGCTCCCACCATGCTTCTCATGGTTTGCTTTTCTTTGCGCCTTTGCGGTGAACTTGCATGCTTAGGGTAGTGCCATTGCTCCTGGCGGCCAATTCCAAGCGCGGCACGGGTCAGCGTCGCAGCATATATTCAAACTTGCCTGCACCGATAGTCACATCGTGCGCGGACATCGACATTAAATTTGCCGGTCCGGCGTCGTGCGCCAACGAAATGAGCGCACCGCGTTCGACCGTCCACGCTAAAGTTTTATCGTAGTAGTGCGGGACATAACTCAGAAACGTGGCGGGATCGGCAACGTCAAGATCGTTGTGCAGCGTCAGCGTCGGCGTGGTGACGAGTTTGCGGACGGCGATGTGATGCCCCGCAGGAATGGTAAACCAGCCGCCGGTTGCAGCGATGGCCGCGCCCGCGTCAATGTCGAACACTGTAAAGCCGGTGGTTGAGAAACTCATTTGATCTAACCTGAGTGTCAGGAGGTTCTTTGGGTAGCCGCTGACGGACGCATTCAGGTAGGCGGTACGCTGCTGGAAGAAACTTACGTCTGGGCATGTGCTTACCGAGCCGTCGAGCAGATTAGTGTGTTTCCAGTTCCTGATTTTCGCGGGTCGCGAGAACTGATTTTTGTCTACGATATAGTCCGATTCGAAGGCCAGAGTATCGTCTGGTAGTTTCTCTTCTCGAACTAGAAATTGATTGTCAAAATCCGGTACGTCCGTCCAGCCGGAGGGCGCAGGAGGCAGCGGCACGTTGTCGCTGAGGGTGGGAAACTCCACGCCCGGGGTCGGCGCAGGCGGTGATTTTGCAACCCAGCTGGTGCCGTCGTAATTTAAAATTGAAGTAACATTCTGCCAACTGCTATTACTGGGGCACTCGTTCAATACCAGTGCATTCAAGATTTGTCCGACTTGCCATTCCGTGGCGGCCAGGGTTTGAACGTGATGTTCGCGCACCAGGGTTTCGATCTCGACCTGCGCCCGATGTTGCGCCGTGTCGCTGAGAAAAATGTTGAAACTTTTACCGGTGGTATTCGTTAAGTTGTACTCGGTTGCGGCGAACTGCCGGTTGTTAAGATCGGCGCGCCGGTCGAAAGGCGTCGCGGCGAATAACTCGGCGCCAATATCCTTCAACACCGGCAATGCGAAATTCGTGACCACGAAATCGACCCGGAACGTCAGCTCCAACTGCTGGCTGTTGCCGGCGGCATCCTCTGCCACAAGCCGGAGCAACTGTTTATCGCTCGGACTGGATTTCAGCCAATCCGGATCCAAATTTTCAGAAGTGAGTGGAATCAAGAACTCGGTTCCGACGCGTTTGATCTCATGTGATGGAGCAATCACTGTGCCGTTGCGCTCGTAAGTCATGCGCACTATAAGCTGCGCCGCAGTGCTGGCGACGCCGTCGGTGATCGGGTCGGACACCTGCAGTGCAAAATACGGGATGCTATTGCTGTCGAGCTCGACACGCCGAATCGGGATGCCGTTGAGTTCGGTGCGATCGGTCGGGATAAACAATGCCTGCGTGTCGTTGCTGTCGCTGAGCCGGCCTTCGCTGTAGTTGCCGCCGCCGGTCGAAAACCGCGCCGTGCTGTGCCCGGCACGGGTATCGAAACTGGGCGGTGTGACATCCAGATCAATCGTGAAAGCGTATTGCTCGGTATGGCCTAATTGATCGGCCAGTTGCATCGTCACGACGTTATGTCCGGGAGTTAACGCGAGCTGCGCGTGCCAGGTCGTGTCATTGTCGATCACGGCGGCCTGGTTCTGCACGGCGAGCGACGCGAGCACAGCGCCGTTGAGCCCATACGTGCCACTCACGGCGTAGGCGGCTTTATTGGTAATCAGCGGCGACGCGAGCGTGACGAAAAAGTTATCGAAATACAGCGCGAACTCTTGCGTGGCTTGATTGCCGAGCGCGTCGGTGGCGTGCACCTGGAGCGTGTGAGCGCCTTCGGCATACTGCGCGGTATCAATCGTCATGTTCGGATGAGCGGGGTCTTGTACCTCGCCCAGGACGGTGTCATCTAACACATAGGCCACCTTGTTTGCCGGGATGATAGCGTCGATTGCGACCTTGAAGTCGAGCAGGCCGCGTTGGGCCGTCGATTGCGGGGTGACTGTGATGGGCACGATGACCGGTGCCGTCACCAACGGCGGCAGCAGGTCCGCGCCGCCGAACAGTGCATGGCGGCTGTTTGCGAATGATTGCGCGCTACCTAACAAGTCATTGAACACCAATCCGGTTTTGTTGATGGGCAGGAGCGTCGTTGCGAGCAGATGCTGGGCCAGCGCCATGCGATAGAGGTTGGCATCGAGCGCTACCGTGCCATAGGCAAGACTCATCGCGGTTGCGTCCTGATTCCTACCCATCCCATCCAGTTTGCCGTCGACGCGCACATCGTCGAACCACACTTGGCTCAGTCCAATCGAGTTGAAGATCTGATGCGGCGGCGTTCCGTTCTGCGCACCGATCCACTGGGTCAGATTGGAAAGCGCCGTCAAAAAGAACCCGTAGCGTGTCGCGTCCGTCAGCAACGCCGGTGTTGTAGGCGTCTCGCTGACCAAGAGCGGAGAAGTTGTAGCGATGTCGAGGTTGAACGCGGTGGACACGTCTTGTTGCGCTGCAGCGATGGCGTCGCGTACCGGCACGCCCTGAGTGATTTTATAAACGGCGAGTCCCGTCGCAAGATGCGTAAGCGGTGTTACCGCGCTGGTGCTTGTGGTTCCCGATTCATACCAGACAAGCGCGCTGAGCCGCTGGCCATCGGCAAGCGCAACCTCGATGCCGCTGGCGGCTTCGGTATAACGACCCGTGGCAATTTCAACCAGAACCGGCTGACTCGCAGCGCGCAGCGGCACGGCATAGCGGCCGTCCGACGCCAGCTCGGCGCCACCTAATTTCTCGCCGCGCGTGCCGTCTTGAAACGCGTAGATGCCAACATTCCCGGCAGTAAAATTCCCGGCGGCGATACGACCGCCGATACTGCCTTCCGGACGCGGCTCAGGCACTTTATTGCCGTCGCTGCACGCGGTTATCAACAGCAGCAAGAACAGCACAGCGGCGTGTTTAAGCATGGTGAAATCCCTCTCGATGTGTCAGGCGGCGGCGTTCAACCAGATTCAACGTCGTGAGCGGCCGCCGTGTGAGTGCTTCAATAACGGTAAAGAAGTGACGCCCATAGTGTGGTTTCGCGCAGCTTGTCGTTGACGGACAGCAACTGCTCCAACTGCATACCGGCGTGCATTGCCCGGCCAAACGACCATTCTGTAGCCGCGTTGAGCACCACGCCGCTACTCAGCGTGCTGCGCGCTGCGAACCGTTCCGCAAGATAACCGTCCGAATCCACGCGGAATTGTTTGGAATAATTGTTTTGTGTAATGTCAAGACCGAAGCCCAGCCAAGGCGAAAACGACTCGGTCACACGGAAGCTGTTCTGCACCGACAGACGCGCGCCGTACGAGGTGAGATGTGCGCCGGTCTTATTTACCCCCGCATCGAAATCCGCCTGCTGGTAACGCAGCGCCGCCCAATAGCGCGTTCCGGCCAGAAACCAATCGGTGTAGATCAAACTCTGCACCGCAGACCACGTCTTATTCGGCGCGCTGCGTGCTGCGTCGATAGAAATATAAGCCGGTCCCGCCGAATAGCCGATGCGCGCCGTGTTATCGGGCAAGCCGAGCGTGCCGGCCTGCGCAACGCCTGCAAGCGCGGCAGTCCAGAATGCAAGCATCGACAGCCGCAGGCCACGGTAAAATGCGCTAGACCGCTGTAGTGGCGTGTTAGCGCGCGGCATATTCATGGTAGAGCTGCGAGATCGTCAAGCCTTCCTGATCCGGTTTGACTACGATTGAAAGTGCGCCGGTATAGGAGCGCGGCACGTGTGCGCCTTTTTCCAGCACGGTGACGACAAAATGCGCGGCACCGTGGGCCTGGCCTTCGTGAATGTCCCATGCCACATGGTCGATGCCGATTTGTCTGCGGTCGGTTACGTCAAACAACTTCCGGTAGACGCGTAAAATCTCTCCGCGACCTTGCGCATCGGTGGTGCGTGCGTCCGGCGCGAACAGTGCGGTGAGCTGCGGCACATTTCCAGCCTGATAAGCCGCTTCAAAGCTGGCCAGCAGCGCCGCTAATTTCGCGCGTTTAAGCGGGCCCACCTTAACAGTCGAGATATCCTCTTGTGCCGGGAAGCGCGCTGAGGCGTCGAGTATTGGCATTTCTGCAATAGCCGCAGATTTTGGTAACTCAAGCTTGCCGTTGGCTGCCGGACGATTGACGGCGATGGCGTCATTCCGCACCGGTACCGTGCGCTCTGCAACGTTAGGCGAAACAACAGGCGCGGTAATTTTTTCCGCAGGGGCAGCGGCGGTCGCTTTTCGCCGCGCGGGTTCAGATCGCACGCGCGCGACTTGCGTTACTGGGGTTGCCGCACGTGTGGAAGTGTTCTGGACAGAGGATTCGGCGAGATCGGTTGCAGGCATGTCCGGTGGTTGGTCCGCCCAGGGGCTCACCGCCGTTTCCGGTGCTACTGCGTCGATGGGGTCAGAGACAAACGGTGCAATCGATGCCATGACGTCATCACCGATGTCTGCCGACGGCGGCATGAAGGGGATCAATACCTGGCTCTTCTGAGTTGATGGCAGCACCGGTAATAACTCAGATTGTTGCAGATTTGGATCGAGCGTGCCGGGGATATCGGCGGTTGCCGATGACATCGTTTGGAGTTGCGCAGAACGGGAGTGCTCTTCCGGCAGCGAGGTCAGTTTCAGCGTGAGAAAGATCGCCGCCGCTGCCGCCGTCGTCGCCACCGTGGCGATCCATGCCGGCATTCGACGGCGTGCTTGCCAAGCATGCTGTAGTTGCACCAGGGTTTTATCAGCGGCGATCGGCGCAGCCGGAGAGCAGGTCTCAACAATCTCGACCAGCGTCGGAACGTCGTTGCCGTCTTCCTTGGCGGATTCATCCGGGCGGGCGGAGAACATGTTGGCTAGCGGGTCAGGAACCACCGCGTGCGGCCCGGAGGCCTGCTGCGGATTCGGATGCACAGGCGTGTTAGGTGTGCTTGCGGGTTCCGCTGCGGCGTGCAGCTCCGGTTCTAAATCCGAGTGCGTGGACGCGTCGAGAATCGCGCGTGCGCTTAAATGTTCTGCGGCAAGTTCATCCGCACGCAGCTCGTCGCTGGGAACCGGGACATGCATCTCGGCTGTTAATTCTTCGATGACGGCCTGTAACGTAAGCGCGTCGATGACAGCCAGCTCTTCAAGTGCAGCGTACAGGAGCAGCCGATCACAAAAGGTATTGATACGGCGCGGCACGCCGCCGGTGTAGTGGTGCAGTAACTCAAAAGCGGCGTCGGTGAAGTGCGGGTTATCCTGCCAATTCACATGCGTCAGCCGTAACTCGACATACTGCCGCGTTTCCAAGGTACTTAACGCATGCAGGTGACAGGTCGCGATAACCCGTTGTTGAAACTGTTCCATCTCGGGCAGGCTCAAGCGTTGCAGCAGCGTGGTGTGACCGAGCAGGAAACACTGCAACGGGGTACTGCCGCCGACCTGGAGGCTCGACAGCATGCGTAATTCCTCGAACGCTGCGTGCGAAAGATCATGTGCTTCGTCGACCAGCACGAGCACGCGCCCGCCCTGACGAGCTCGCGTTACCAAGTAGTTGCGCAGCAACGCGAGCAGTTCGCCCTTCGGCGCACCGTGGGTTGCAATTTTGAGCGAGGCCGCGAGCAGACGCAGAATCTCGTCCCCATCCAGCCGCGAGGTTACGATCTCGACCGTCTCAAGTTGCGGCTGCGGATGCTCGGCCACCAAGGCGCGCAGCAACAGGGTTTTTCCCGTGCCGGGATCGCCGGTGATCACGACAAAACCTTCGCCCTGCTCAAGGCCATAGCGCAAGTAGGCCAAGGCTCGATCATGAACCGGACTATGGAAAAATATCTGCGGGTCCGGATTTAAGCGAAACGGTCTCGCACTGAATCCGTAAAACGAGGTGTACATGCGGCTGTCCGCGTCCTTGTCCTTTGTCAACTCCTAGGATTTTACACCATGAACTCGTTCGGAATACTTAACGAGGCAAGGTGAAATATAAACACCGAAATAACCATGCCATTCGCTGCGTACGAAATTAATTTGCGCTCGCAAAAAAATCTTAGCCCATCATGAAACGGACCTGGTTTCGACATTTATATGCAGCCTTGTATCGGCAACGCGCAGTTTGGGTGTCCTGTCCAGCGCGCGTGAGTGCATCGTCAGAAGAGTTAACCGCAGGGCCGGTTCGCATGCTTGTCTATGGAAGTTCAAAATCAAGCTTTGGACGTAGTATTAGTCCGTTCGCCCTGGCGCTACCGTTCGTTGGCGTACAGAGAAAATAGCGGGCCCTATGACCTAGCCGTCGCTTTCGCGCGCGCCGTTTTGAGTGCCGTATCCAGCGTTTCCATGAACTCACCGACCTTGATCGGTTTGGTGAGATAACTGAAGAAGCCCGCCGCCAGACCTTTTTCGATGTCGCGGGACATGGCGTTGGCGCTCAACGCGATGACCGGGATGTGCGCCGTGGTTGGATCGTCCGCCAGAATACGTAGCGCTTCGAGACCGCTGATGCCCGGCAGATTGATGTCCATCAGGATCACGTCCGGTTGGGTGCTGCGCGCCAGCTCAACTCCGCGGTTGCCGTCGGTCGCACTGAGTAAGCGCAGATCGGTCCGGCGTGCGATGAGGTCTTCAACCAGCATCAAATTGGCCGGGTTATCCTCGACATACAACAGGGTGCGCAGGGGCACGTCGGCTTGCACCTGTTCCGCGACGAGCGTGATGGGTTCGGTGGCGGCCAGTTGCGGCGCAGCCGTCAAGTTCAGCTCGATCCAGAACACACTGCCCGCACCCACGGTACTTTCCACGCCGATGACGCCGCCCATCAGTTCGGTCAACCGCTTGCACACCACCAGGCCGATGCCGGTACCTTCTTCGACACCGGCCTCTTTGCCAAGACGATTGAAGGGCTGGAACAGTTGCGCCAGTTTTGCGGCCGACAAGCCGTCGCCACTGTCCTCAATACTGATGCGGACACGTTCGGTACTGCGTGCGGTGTAGCTCACCACCACCGTGCCGCTCACCCTGTTGTATTTGATCGCGTTGGACAACAGGTTGATGAGCACCTGTTTTACCCGCGTGCGGTCGGCTTTGACAAAGTACGCAATCTCGAAGCTGGGGAAGGTGACTTGAATGCCGCGCTTGTGCGCTTGCGGTTCGATCATCGCCCGGCATTCACGCATCACGTCGTTCAACGCCATCGGTTCCGGAGACAGTGACAACTTGCCGGACTCGATCAGCGCGAGATCGAGAATTTCATTGATCAGCTCTAGCAAGTACCAGCCCGCCTGCAAGATCTGATCAATGCTGCGTTTCTGGGGGGGTGTCGGCACCGGCGTGCCGGTTTCGATCAGCTGGGCGAAACCGAGAATCGCATTGAGCGGGGTGCGCAGTTCATGACTCATGCTGGACAGGAAATCCGACTTTGCTAGGTTGGCGGCTTCCGCCGCGAGCTTGGCGTTTTCCAGTTCGACATTGGTTTCTTGCAGAGCCAGGTCAAGACGTTTACGTTCGGTGATGTCGCGGGCAGCGGCAAACACGCCTTGCAGCGTCCGGTCCCGATCGTAAAAGGTGGTCGCATTGTACGACACCACGGTTTCTTTGCCGTCGCGGGCACGCGCCGTGAGTTCGTAGTTGGTGACTTTCTTTTCACTCAGAACACGGTTAATGCCTGCTTCGGCCCGTTCCGGATCGGTGAAATAATTCTTGAACGGTGCGCCGATCAGCTCGTCGCGCGTGCAACCGGTGAGTGCCTCCATTTGTTTGTTGACGTCGGTGATGATGCCGGACGGGTCGGTGGTCATCAATGCGTCGATGTTGGATTCGATCAGCGAGCGCGTGTAGAACTGCTGGTCGCGCAGACGCTGATCGAGTTTTTTCTGCTCGGCGGGGTGGCGAGTTCGAGACTTAACGCGGCGGCGCGCGCGATCAGTTCCTGTGGATCGGAAATGTCGGCCGGCGTGATTTTGTTCAGCACATCAGCGGCGGCGTAACCCAACATGCGCTCGGCGCCGACGTTGAAGATTTGAATCACGCCCTTCGCGTCCGTCGCGATACTGGAAAAATTCGCGCTATTGAAAATCGCGTTCTGCAACGCCCCGGTTTTAAGCAAGACTTCCTGGCGTTGAACCTCGGTAAGTCCATCCGACGTGTCGGCAGAGGTATTGAGATTGACGGATTTAGGAACGCTGCTAACAACAGTAGTACGGATTTTTTTTGACATGCGAGCTCGGCTAAAACGCGGGTGAGCCTACCATGGCAGAGGGATGTTGCACCTACTTTATTGATCCGGCTTGATGAAGTTTGAAGTCAATATTTGCCCTTTAAACTGTCCAGGGCGCAAATGTAAGCATCCCTTCCCCTTGCAGGGGGAAGGAGCTATACAACTTCAAACTTCATCAGGCCGGATCAATATACACGCTCATGGGCGCACGCAGTTACAACTATACCTGCGTGAGCGAGGGTTTCGGTCTTGACTTCCCGGGCTTGCCGGAAAGTTTTACGATTTAAAGCCGTTAAGCGCTGCAAACGCATTGGGTGATTAAAAGTCGTGCCGGGTAGTTTTCCCAACGGCGCCTGGGCGGCTGGCCGGGGGCGGTTTATCGGACAGCCGGGGCGTGGCATTGGGTTGCTGCACATCGGACAGCAAGCGGTTCAACTCTTTTCTGACCACGGCGTAGCATTCGCAAGCGTGGGTCTCTAATCCCGCACGGTCAAGCACGGTAATGTGGCCACGGCGATAACTAATGATACCGGCGTGCTGCAATTTTCCGGCGGCCTCGGTAACGCCTTCGCGGCGCACGCCCAGCATGCTGGCGACCAATTCCTGAGTCATGACTAACTCATTGGCCGGCAGGCGATCCAGCGTCAGCAACAGCCAGCGGCACAATTGCTGTTCCACCGAATGGTGCCGGTTGCAGGCGGTGGTCTGCGCCATCTGCGTCATCAGCGCCTGGGTATAGCGCAACAGCAAACGCTGCAGCGGCCCACCGCGCTCGAACTCCTGTTTTAGCAAGCGGCCCGCCAACCGGTAGCCGTGACCGGCGGTTTGTACCACGGCCGAACTGGGCGTGGTATTGCCGCCCATGAACAGCGAAATTCCGACCACGCCTTCATTGCCCACCCCGGCGGACTCCGCCGAGGCGCCGGACTCCATCACGTAGTGCAGCGACACGATGGCAGTGGCCGGGAAATAGGCGTATTTCAATTGTTCGCCGGGCTCGTAGAGGATTTCACCGAGCGGCATGGGTGTAAGTTCCAGAAGACCGGCCAATGGCTCGTAGTCCCCCGCCGGCAGTGCGGCGAGCAAATGGTTAGGGTTCGCTATATTGAGTGTTGACATTTATGCTTGTCCTTAGCGTGTGTGCTCTTATTGAAACGGCTGGCGGGCGGATATACGCGCTTGCAGCTCTGCGCGCTCCGCTTCATTCCAGCCCGAGGTCGGGCTCTGCGCGTCCGAGGCCAGAGCATCGATGCGGATGCCGAGCATCTCCAGCACCGGGCCGGACACCTTGGTGAAGCTGCCGTGTTCGTCCTGCTCCCAATACCAGTCGGAGGCCAGTTCCGTCAGGCTACGATAGCGCGCTTCGCTTTCGCGCAATTCGGCAGTGCGTTCCTGCACCGTCTGTTCCAGCTCCCTGCTGTAATTTTCAAGTTTTCTATACAGCAGCCGCACTTCCAGCATATTGTGAATGCGGGTCTTGACTTCAACCAGATCGAACGGCTTGCTGATGAAATCTTTTGCGCCGGCTTGTAATGCGCGCAATTTGTGATCGGGTTGTGCGGTAATCACAAGCACCGGCAGGTAACCGCCCGCCGCGTTGGCGTTAAGACCTTCCATAATCTGAAAGCCGTCCATACCGGGCATTTGCAGATCGAGCAAAATCAAATCGTAGCGGTGTTTGCTATGCAGTGCGCAAACTTCGAGTGGATTCATGGTCGTGGTCACTCGGCTGTAACCCGCCTCGCTCAGTAACTGCACGAGGAGGCTGACGTTGACTTCTTGATCGTCAACGATCAGAAGATTGGCATTGAGGATATCAGACTCTGCAAGCATCATACGAATCCCTTCTTTTCTACGCGGTTCGAATTTGTTTGTGAAAATTTAAGTGCCAGGTCGAGTGCATCCATAAATTCGTTGACCTTGATTGGTTTGGTGAGGTAGTTAAAAAATCCCGCATCCAGTCCTTTTGCGATATCACGCGGTAATGCATTGGCACTGAGCGCCACGATCGGTATATGCGCTGTCACAGGATCAGCGTGCAGTGTTTTCATGGCCTCAATTCCGCTGATTCCTGGCAAGTTGATGTCCATCAGAATAACCTCGGGTTGATAGGTGCGCGCAAACTCAATGCCGAGGTTTCCGTCGGCCGCAGTGAGTAGACGCAAATCGGATCGTCGGGCAATGAGTTGTTCTACGAGCTCCAAATTGGCGGGATTGTCTTCTACGTAGAGCAAGGTGCGCAGCGGTGTGCCATGCGCGACTGAGGGCCTTGTTAGCTCCGCTTGTTCGGCTTCTAGAACCGCAAGTTGCGGTGCAGTAGTCAGGTTCAATTCGATCCAGAACACACTGCCGGCACCGACGGTGCTATCTGCGCCAATCACGCCGCCCATCAGTTCGACCAGTCGTTTAGTGACCACCAAACCGATGCCCGTGCCTTCCTCCGCACTCGTTTCTTTTCCAAGACGATTGAATGGTTGAAACAGCTGTGCAAGCTGTGCCGGTTTCAACCCCACCCCGGTGTCGCGGACGCTGATACGAATCGCATTGGGTGAGCGCAAAGCAAACTCTACTGTGACCGTACCACCTGGCCGGTTGTACTTGATAGCGTTGAACAGCAAATTTATCAGCACTTGTTTAACGCGAGTGCGGTCTGCCTTGACAAAGTAGGGAATGGCAAAGCGCGGAAAGGTCATATCGATGCCGCGCTTGTGTGCCTGCGGCTCGATCATGGCCCGGCATTCGAGCATCACCTCGGCCAGCGATACTGACTCCGGTGACAACATTACCTTACCCGACTCGATCCGTGCCAGATCGAGAATTTCGTTGATCAGATCCAACAGATACCAGCCTGCCTTGAGAATCTGATCGAGATTGCGCTTCTGCGGAAGGGTGGGTGCCGGAGAGCCTGACTCAATCAGTTGAGCGAAACCAAGAATCGCATTCAGCGGCGTGCGCAATTCGTGGCTCATGCTGGACAGAAAATCCGATTTTGCGAGATTAGCTTTTTCCGCAGCGGCCATGGCTTCGTTCAATTCCGATTCGACGCGTTTGCGCACGGAATTGTCAGTACCGATCAACAGGTAGCCGATGATGTCGCCGTAATCGTCGCGTAGTGCCGTGATCGATACGACGGCGGGAAAGCGGCTACCGTCTTTGCAGATGTAGGTTAAATCGTAACTGTCTTCGATGCCGCGCGACGCCTTGAAAGCCAGCGCCTCGAAACCCGGCGCAATCGGTGTGGCAAGTTCGAGGCTCAGCGCTCGAGCGCGGGCTATTACTTCTTCCGGATCATGAATATCGCTCGGGCTAATTTTGTTGACGACTTCAGCGGCGTGGTAACCCAGCATGCGCTCGGCGCCAACGTTGAATAGCTGGATGATGCCTTTCTCGTCAGTCGCGATAATCGAAAAATTAGCGCTGGTAAGAATCGCGTGCTGCAAGGCGCCTGCCTTAAGCATCGTGCTTTGGCTTCGCGTTTTGTCCGGCATAAGTTGGCTTCCATAAACGGCGTAACAGGCCGAGGTGCTATGAGGTAGTTTTTTCTGCATGGACCGGCAACCTAGGGAAACAGCGATTAATCGGCGCATCCCTAACAGCGGCAGCTAAGACCGGATGACACCCGCTCCTTTCATGACTTCGGATAGTCGCTGCTTCGCAGATAATCGTATGTGCGCTGGCGTACAGACGCATATTGAAGCGCTCCATGGGCTCTGCTCAACAGTGCGCAGCAAGCCAATGGGGTGGTTATCGTAACGCCAGCATTTAAACAGGTGTTATCCACTCTACACACTGCATTTGATCAGATCAGATCAGACTGGATGCGGAAACGCTCGGCGAGGTCAGCCACACGCTGACGCAGCTCAGCAATGCGATGTGTCAGTATGTCCAGGCCATGAGGTATACCGCATCGCCGCAGCTGAGTAGGCCCACAACAAATCAGTTCATTAGCTCAACGGAAAACACCGCAAGGAGATTCATATGTCGACAGTAACCACACGTGCGACCAAGTTCGGCACACATACCGAGGCCGTACATGCAGTGAACGAGATGCAGCGAGCATTCTTCGAAAGAAAGCGCATTCCAGTAGTGAGCAATGATGATCGTGCCGAAGGACATGTCACCGGCCACTATAATCTGGGCAACCGGATCAAGAGACGCTAGTCCATGTCGACAAAATTCACGACATGAATTGCGGAGCTCCTGCTCCTTAAACTGAGACTCTGTTCTTTGGCGCTAGTGAATACCGCACCAAGGAACCTGCCAGCTAAAACCATGCTGGCAAGGTCACCATAGAGTCATGCCTTTCAGGATGCGTTCAACAGATCAATGGTCGTATGGGGCGCGCTCGGTTCGACGTCGGCCGCGCCGGGTAATGCATCAGGCTGTTTCGGCGAAGTGCGCACATAAATGGTCGATTGCATTTCCGGATGCAAACTGCAGCCTACATCGATAACTCCTTTGCGATTGAACACGATGTCTTTGCTCGCACCCGGCGCGAGTTCGCCGGTGTCCAGATCGTAACCGGGCGTCAGGCTCACGATATGGTGCGTTTTGCCGTCCCGATTTAGGAACGTCACTTCATCACCCGGCTTAATCGCAAGAAATACGTCGGAAAATTTTTGATGTTTTTCGCTGCTGTTCGAGCTATTGGCGTGTAAGCGATCATTTAACGCCGTTATTCCATTCCTTCTGAACCCTGGATAAAACAAGCACGCCACAGTTCAGTGGCGAGCACTTTATCCGGAGGACACATGAGCAAGAACGGAACACGAGCGACGCGCCGTAGTTCGGAGC
>JACQEQ010000140.1 GCA_016200445.1 Gammaproteobacteria bacterium
GCCACCGGCGTGGCCATCGCCGCATCGATCGTGCAAGTCGGCTACTCCTGGTACAAACATCGCCGCGTCGAAACCATGCAATGGATCACCCTGGTGCTAATCGTCGTGTTCGGCAGCGCCACCCTGATTCTGAAAGATGAAATGTTCATCAAGTGGAAACCGACCGTACTCAATTGGATGTTCGCCGCCGCATTTTTAGGCAGTCAATACATCGGCAAAAAATCACTTGCCGAACGCATGCTGGCCGCCAACATCAACCTGCCGCACGAGGTGTGGACCCGTCTGAACTGGAGCTGGGTCACCTTCTTCGTGTTTTTGGGCTGCGCCAATCTTTACGTGGTTTATCATTTCGACACCGACACCTGGGTCAACTTCAAATTGTTCGGCATGATGGGACTGACCATTGCATTCGTTGTGCTGCAAGCCGTATTTTTAAGCCGTTACGTCAAGCCCGAACCGGAATCGGCCGTCCGTAAAACGCAGGAATAAAATCATGTGGTACGCAATTGTTGGCGAAGATATTGAGCACAGCTTGGAACGTCGCCAGCAGGCGCGCCCCGCGCACATTGCACGTCTTGAGCTTTTGAAAAACGAGGGCCGCTTGCTGCTCGCTGGTCCCTTCCCGGCCATCGACAGCAGTGATCCCGGCCCGGCAGGTTTCAGCGGTTCGCTGATGATCGTGGAATTTCCCAGCCTCGCCGAGGCGCAACGCTGGGCCGATGCCGACCCTTATGTCTCTGCCGGCGTGTACCGCCAAGTCACGGTCAAACCCTTTAAAAAAACCCTGCCATGAACCAACCACGTGTTGCACAAATTCGTACTAAGTTAACCGAGGCATTTGCGCCGCAACGTCTCGACATCGTCGACGAGAGCCATAAACACGCCGGTCATGAAGGTGCGCGCGGCGGCGGCGGACATTTTAATGTCATGATCGTCGCCGAAGCCTTCGCGGGACAGACGCTGATTCAACGCCACCGGATGATTTACACGGCTCTGGGCGAAGAGTTAAAACAAGCGATCCATGCGCTGAGTATCAAAGCCTACACGCCCGCAGAATTTTAAAGATATTCACATTCCAACCCTGCAAGAAGGATATTCCATGAATTTTCGACACACCGTAGTCGCCTTAGGTTTAGCCGCGTGCACCACCGGCAGCGCCATCGCCGCATCCGCAGATGTACTGGCCACCGTGAATGGCACCCACATCACGCAACAAACGCTGGAAGTGTACGCACGCCAACGGGGCATCGACGACTTAAGCAAACTGGCTCCCGACCGCAAAACTAAAATCATCGACGAACTGGTTAACCGCGAACTGCTGTATCGCGCCGCGCTCGATAAAAAACTCGACAAAAAACCCGACACGACGGCAGAACTGGAAAGCGCGCGCGCCAATATTTTAGCGAGCTCCGCAGTACGCAACGAGCTGGATGCGCGCGGTGAATTGTCCGAAGCCAAACTCAAAGAAGGCTACGACAAATTCATCAAAGATCTGCCCGGCCTTGAATACAAGACCCGGCACATCTTGCTCGACAGCGAAGAGAAAGCCAAAGAAGTCATCGCCGCCCTCGATAAAGGCGGCGACTTCGCCAAACTCGCCAATGAACATTCCACCGGCGCAGCCGACGGCGGTGAACTCGAATGGTTTCAGCCCGAAGACATGATCAAACCATTCTCCGACGCCGCTGTGAAACTACAAAAAGACCAATACACCAAAACCCCGGTACAAACCCAATACGGCTGGCACGTCATCCAACTGCAAGACACCCGCAAAGTCACGCCGCCCACTTTCGAAGATGTGAAAGAACAGATCCGCACCAGCGCACGTAATGCAGCAATTGAGGCCTATATCAAGGGCCTGCGCGAAAAGGCGAAAGTCGAGATTAAGTAGTCTTCTGGCTGACTCCCCTCTTGGTAAATATGGAGGGGATTCAAGCTTCACTAAGCGATCTCCGCTTGCATGTTGATGAAGCCATTTCCCTTCTCCTGGCGGGAGAAAGTGAAGCTGAGGGGGCAACAACCTGCTAAAGCAGAATTATCTTTCAAGTTCTGGCAAGTAGCGCCAAAACATTACATATCCCGCAAGACAATAGATCGTGAGGCTTCCACAAACCCTCGCGATATCACTTCGCTACTAATCCATTCTCAAAAGCAATAAGCGCGGCCGCAACACGCGGCACACCCAGCTTGCGATCGTAGGTTCATATACATCACCCTGAGCTACGACCGTGTACCCAACGACTTCAAATCGAGCGTTGATTCCAACAACTTCCAGAGAAACATACGGTGTAAATCGACCTACAAGGCGTAAAAAATAGAAGCCATCCCTGCCAGCAGACGCTATTGGTTTAGTGAGCGATGCACGGGAATTAAAACGGAATCCACATTACCGGCGAGGATCGCCAGCAAGGACACAAAGGCAGCCGCAGGGCGGCTTTTTTATTCCTGAGTTTCGCGCCGCACCGTTGCGCGATGAGAACGCGGGCTTTCAGCCTGCGTCTGCACAATGCGGCCAAGATGGCCACGCTCCTAAACTGAAATTCGGCGCTAACGATAAGTCGTCGCAAATCAGCTATTTTCCGTATTGCGTGATGTGGCGCGCTCGCGCAGAATTGCCGCTCATTTGGTATGCGGATTGGAGTAGATATGGAACAGTATTTAGTCATCTCGGCCTTGGGTGCAGATCAACCCGGCATCGTCAGCACCCTCACCAAGGCAGTACTGGATTGCGGTGGCAATGTGGTCGATAGTCGCATGACCGTGCTGGGCGGCGAGTTCGCAGTGATGTTGATGGTGTCGGGTGAATGGAACGAAATCGCCAAGCTCGAAACAATCTTGCAAGCGTTGGGCAGGACACAAAATCTCACCGTCACGACCAAACGAACCGAGCCGAAAACGGAACACCCGCAAGCCGCGCCGTATTCCGTCGAAGTGGTCGCCATTGACCATCCCGGTATCGTGCATCAGCTGGCCGATTTCATGTCGGGCTTCAACATTAATATCCAGGACTTGCGTACCGACCGCTATCCGGCACCGCATACCGGCACAGCGATGTTTTCCGTGCACATGGTGATTCACATTCCGGCCGCCATTCATATCACGCGTTTTCGCGAACAATTTTTTGAATATTGCGACCGCTTGAATCTGGATGCGATCCTCGAACCCGTTAAGTAACACGACAAAAGGAGCCTGTCATGACTTCAAAAGTGAGTATCGGCAACGCTGTTCCGAATTTCGAATTGCCTGCGACCAGTGAACAAGCGATAGCGTTGGCCGCGTTAAAGGGTAAGAAAGTTGTGCTGTATTTTTATCCGAAGGACGCAACGCCCGGCTGCACCATCGAAAGCCAAAATTTTCGCGATGCGCAAGATCAGTTCAAACGCGCCGGTGCAGTCATTTTAGGTGTCTCGCGCGACAGTCTGAAATCGCACGAGAAATTCAAAGAGAACGAATGCCTGCCCTTCGAACTGCTCTCCGACGAAGATGAAACGCTGTGCGAATTATTCGGCGTGATGAAACTGAAAAATATGTATGGCAAACAAGTGCGCGGCATCGAGCGTAGCACCTTCCTCATCGACGCCAGCGGCGTGTTGCGGCAAGAATGGCGCGGCGTGAAAGTCGATGGGCATGTGAACGAAGTGTTAAAAGCGGTTAATAACTTGTAGGGTGGGTTAGCGCTGTTTGCGTAACCTGCCACGCGTGCGTAGCACACAACCTTTTTTGTGGAGTGCCTGACGGCACGGCTGGCGGGTTACGCGCAAACAAATGCGTCTAACCCACTCTACTGAGGGTCTAATTTGCGGCGCTCGACAAACGCGGCGTAGTGCTGCTGAAACAAAACCTCTAATTGATTGATCACCTCCGGTGCGGGACGGGCGTACATCATGTGCTGCGCCATGAGTCCGGAAGTTTCATTGAAAAGCGCGCCACGCTCCAACATCGGAAATGTCTCGACCAGACGCCGAATTGCCGCAACGACGGTTTCTGTTTCGGGACGTGGAATATTCAAAGGTTCCAGCGAAGCTATTGGCCGCTGATGACGGACAGCCAAAAACTCGGCATATTCCAACAACATCTCGCGGCCACGATCACTCATCAACTCGAATAAAGCTACCAATCGGCGCTGTTCCTGCGCGCTTTTGATTTCGATTGGCGGCTGCAATTCTAAACTTCCGGAGTCGGGTGTAACTCGCAGTATTGATGTGCGAACTCCAGCAGTTTTTGTACGCCACTTTGCCGGAATTTTTGCCGCTGGTGCACAAACGAAAATGGCCGGTCCAGAGACGGTTCCAATTCAATGGCCACCAAGGTGCCGAGCTTGACCTCTTTATTCAGCGTCGCGCGCGACAAAATGGTGATGCCGATACCGGCTTCAACCGCACCCTTGATCGCTTCCGGACTACCCAGCTCCATGATCACATGCAAATCGGCGGCATTCAGCCCGGCCGCGTGCAGATGTTCCAGAATCACTTCGCGCGTACCCGAACCTTCTTCACGGCAAA
Organism: Gammaproteobacteria bacterium; assembly: GCA_016200445.1. Lineage (GTDB taxonomy): Bacteria > Pseudomonadota > Gammaproteobacteria > SG8-11 > SG8-11 > UBA6921. Next base: position 4,503 of record JACQEQ010000140.1, read on the forward strand.
TATAAGGAAATTCGAGCAGGCGTTTTAACGCGATCTTCGATTCTTTCGCCAATGGATGATTCGGAGGAACTGCGCAGACCAGTTTGTCGACGCGGCATAATTCCACCGCTAGATTTTTATTGGTTACCGGTGCCTCCACCACGCCCAGATCGATGATGTTGTTTTCCACCATCGACACAATGCCTTCGGTGTTGGAGACCCGCAGCCGGATATTTACATCCGGGTATTTGTGTTTGAAATCGCCCAGCAGCGCCGGCAACATGTATTCGGCAATGGTGGTACTGGCACCGATGATTAAAACCCCGCTGACATCGCCGGTGATTTCGCGCACCGCGTTTTCCATGTCGTTATACAACCGGAAAATCTTGTCGCCGTATTCGTACACCCGTCGTCCCGCATCGGTGAGACTGATGCGGTTATGGGTGCGGTCGAACAGGCGGGTGTTGAAATGTTCTTCGAGCTGCCTGACCTGAAAGGTCACGGCAGGCTGAGTCATATGTAAAGACTCGGCAGCTTTGGTAAAACTCAATAAACGTGCAACAGCGTGAAACACCTGCAGTCTTCGATCTGCCATAAGCGCACTTCCTTCCCGTGAAATGATTATTATTTAAGAAATATAACAACTATTTACGTTAATACAACACGTCAGTTCGCAATCTGTGCAACGCGTTTGCGCATCAGCGCGTAATACATCACTGGAATCACCACCAACGTCAGGATCGTCGACACCAGGATGCCGAAAATCAAAGCTATCGCCAGCCCATTAAAAATCGGATCGTCGAGAATGAAAAACGCACCGAGCATCGCAGCCAGGCCGGTCAGAATAATGGGTTTGGCGCGCACCGCGCCGGAACGAATTACCGCCTCCTGAAAATTCATGCCTGCTTGGACCTGTTGGTTGATGAAGTCCACCAGCAAAATCGAGTTACGTACAATGATGCCGGCCAACGCAATCATACCGATCATCGACGTGGCGGTGAACTTGGCCCCCAACAATGCGTGCCCGGGCATGACACCAATAAGAGTTAATGGGATAGGTGCCATGATAATTAACGGTACCAGATAAGATCGGAATTGTGCGACTACCAGTAAATAGATCAAGATCATGCCGACACCGTAGGCAATACCCATGTCACGGAAGGTTTCGTACGTCACCTGCCACTCGCCGTCCCACTTCACTGAGTAACGATACGGATCCTCTGGCGATGTAATCAGATACTGTTTTAATGGGCCGCCACGCAACTGACCGAAGATATCGAACATGCCGTACAACGGGCTGTCGATATTCCCTGCCACGTCTCCGGTGACGAACGTCACCGGTAGCAAATCTTTATGGTAGATCGCACGTTCACGGCTTTGCAGGTCTACAGTTACAACGTCTGACAGCGATACCAGTGCACCGGTGCCGTTGCGCACACGCAGTGTCAATATTGATTCGATGTTGACTTTATCCGCAACCGGAAATTCCAGCCGCAACGGCACCGGATATTTATTGTGTGCGCTATGCAGGTAACTGACGTCGTCACCGCTCAATGCGGTACGCAACGCATCGGTCACGACTTGCTGAGATACATCCAGCAGCGCAGCTTTTTGTTGATCAACTTTTACCAGCAACTTGGGTGCTGGCGTCTCGATGCTGTCGTCGACATCCACTACGTCCGAAGTTTTCTCGAATACACCGCGCAATTCTTTGGCGGTGCGCATCTGCCCGTCGTAATCGAGGCCATATACTTCTGCGACCAGCGGGGCCTGCACCGGAGGACCGGGCGGTACTTCCACAATTTTGACGTTGGCTGCATATTTCTGTGCGATTAATTGCAACGGCGCACGCACCGAAGCTGCGATGTCGTGGCTGTTGCGTTCACGATCATGCTTGGGCACCAAGTTGACCTGTATATCGCCCATGTGCGCCGACTTGCGCAGGTAATACTGACGGATCAGGCCATTGAAATTGATCGGCGCGGCGGTACCGGCATAACTCTGGTAATTGTCGACTTCTGGAACCGTGGCGAGATGTGCGCTTAGCTCGTGCAACACGCGCGCAGTCTGTTCCAATGAGCTGCCCTCGGGCATGTCGACCACCACCTGAAATTCCGACTTGTTGTCGAATGGCAGCATCTTCATCACCACCAGTTTGAACACTGCCAGGCTTACCGACAGAAATATCAACGCGACTATGGTTGCGAACAGTTTCCAACGTAGCGCCGCACCGGCGTCGCCATTCAAGAACGGCGTCATCCGTTGATGGAACAACCGATACAAAAAACTGCTGTTTTCCTGGTGCGTGGAAACATGCGCATGCTCTGAACCACGCCCCATGACCTTGAGTGTGAGCCAAGGCGTGACAACAAACGCGACCGCTAACGAGATCAACATGCCGATGCTGGCATTGATGGGAATCGGACTCATATACGGCCCCATCAAACCGGTGACGAAGGCCATCGGCAGCAGCGCAGCAATCACGGTAAAAGTCGCGAGAATCGTTGGCCCGCCGACTTCGTCCACCGCAAGCGGAATTGCCTCACGCAACGATTTGCCGCCCATCAAGCGGTGGCGATGAATGTTCTCCACCACCACGATGGCGTCGTCGACCAGAATCCCGATGGAAAAAATCAACGCAAACAGCGATACGCGATTTAATGTAAAGCCCCATGCCCAAGAGGCGAATAACGTGATCGCGAGAGTAATCACCACTGCCGTGCCAACGATCAGCGCTTCACGTGCGCCAAGCGCAACCAATACCAGCAACACCACCGCCGTGGTTGCAAATACAAGCTTGCTGATCAACTTGATGGCTTTGTCGTTGGCGGTCGCGCCATAGTTGCGCGTAATGTTCACATGCACGCCCTCGGGAATGAACGTGCCGTGTAATTGCTCGATCCGTTGCGTGAGCTGTTCGGCAATGGCCACCGCATTGGTACCCGGTTTCTTGGCGATTGCAATGGTGACGGCCGGGTGTTCGCCGCTTACGGTTTGCACTGCACCCGCGCCCGTACCGAATCCTACATAACGCTCCGGCTGATCCGGACCCAGCATTACTTCGGCGACATCGTGCAAATAAATTGGTGCGTTTTGCCGCACACCGACCACCAAATTCGCTACTTCCTCTGCGCTACCTAGGAAGGTGCCGGCTTGCACGAGGATTTCCTGATTATGGTCGGCCAACGCCCCCGCAGCGACCGACACGTTGCTCATGCTCAATGCGTGACGTAAATCATTCACTGCGATCCCGTAACCCGCCATACGCGCGGCATCCAAATTCACACGCACGACTTGGTCTGGCCCACCGATGGTGTAGATGTCGCGCGTGTCCGGCACGCGCTTGAGTTCCGCTTCGATGGCGTGGGCGACGCGCAGTAATTCATGGCCACCGCGTCGCGGGTCGTCGGTCCACAACGTTAATGTCACGACCGGCACATCATCGATGCCCTTGGGCTTGATGATCGGTTGCGCGACACCCAGGTTGCCAGGCAACCAGTCTTGATGCGAGTAGATCGCGTTGTACAAGCGCACGATGGCGGCAGTGCGGTCCTCGCCAACACGGTAGCGCACCGTGAGCACCGCCATGCC
>JACQEQ010000136.1 GCA_016200445.1 Gammaproteobacteria bacterium
TCTAGTACGAAGGGAGACCCCCCGGCTCTGCCGGGGTGGCAGTAGTAGTTTGACATTTACTGAAGTCCATCGGTGAAACTCCGCGCGTGAGCCGCCAAGCACATGCGAAAGGAGAATCACCGATGAGAGAAGTAGAAAACCTAAGCCACACGAAATGGGAATGCAAGTATCACGTGGTGTTCATACCGAAGTGTCGAAGGAAGGCGTTGTACGATGAATTAAGGCGCCACTTGGGAGAAGTATTCCGAAGACTGGCGCAGCAGAAGGAGAGTCGGATTGAGGAAGGCCATCTGATGCCGGATCACGTGCATATGATGATTGCGATCCCGCCGAAGTTTGCGGTGTGCCAGGTGATCGGATACATCAAGGGCAAGAGCGCGATCCACTTGGCGCGAGTGTACGGAGAACGGAAGCGAAACTTTGTGGGTCAGCATTTCTGGGCCCGAGGGTATTTCGTTTCCACCGTGGGGCGAGATGAAGCGGTAATCCGCGAGTACATCCGAAACTAAGAGCGCGAGGACCGGCGACTGGAGCAGATGAACCTGTGGCGCTGATGGGCCACCGAACGGTGGCCCGATGAGATGGGGCCGCGTTAGCGACCCCGTAAAGCCGCTTTGAGCGGCTCACAAACTAAAGCCCCCGGCTTTGCCGGGGGATACTTACTATCTGCTTTTTAGGAACTGGGGCCAGCTCAACAAATACGGGCAATTGAGCCAGTTCGATAACGAGCGACATAAATTGTCCAGCAAGAGCACCTCTTCGAACCTCCGCCATATTTGCGGTTTTGCTGCCTGTATTAATTCGCTCAAACATGTCGAAGCGAGCTTGCTCATCCGCATGCTCATTGAGGATGATGCCCCTGATAGACCGATTCATGATCTTGCGTTGCCTTGACTCAGGAAGATCGGTGAACCGAAAGCCGGAAATAGATGGCAATGACCCCAGTTCGCTAAGCCTGAAATCGCCCAGCACGAAATCCTCTATAGTTCTCAATCGTTGTGAGCCATCGACGATTTCAAGTAGACCATCGCGCATCTCCCAAAAAAACAGAAATGGGATAGGCAGGCCCATGATTACTGATTCGATGAAGCGAGATCTGCGTTCATTTTCCCAAGTAAATTCGCGCTGGTATGGTGGAACGCTAAAATCGCCCTTTCGTACCTTATTGGCAAGAAGCTCAACCGAATACTCGGTCATATAAAAATCGATCCGCTTCGATTGTTCGACGATTTCAGTTTCAGCACGAGTTTTTTGCGCATTAATTTTTGGGCGATCCAGGACAGTTTCGGGTAGTTGCTGCTCAGGTAGCGGTCGAGCGACAAACCGACCGGCTTGATGGTGTTGAGCAGGAAGTCGTTGAGCAAATCCAAGTTTGGGCTTACGCGTTTGGTGATGTCTTCGTCGCGCAGCGGAACGAAGCGGGTGGTTTTGATTTTTCTGTAGAAGTCGGCGAGCTGATGGCCGCCGCCAAAACTTTTGTCGCCGGCGCCGCGGTCGCCGTGGTGTTCGGTTTTGAAGAAATCGCAGATCACCATCAGGCCACCGGGCTTGACTATTTTTTGCAGCAGCGTGAATGACGCCTCCATCGAGATGTATTGAAAGCTTTCGCTGAACAGCGCGACGTCGTAGTGCTGTGCGTGGTCATCGGCGGGGAAGTCTTCAAAGCGGCATTCGAAGAGTTGGGCTTGATTGCCGGGCGGCTTCTCCAAACGCTGGCGCACCAGCTTGGCGAGGTTGGGCGAGGGGATCACGCCGTCGGCGCGATAGCCGCGATCCAGCAATTGGCCGAGGATGTGGCCGGTGCCGCAGCCGATGTCAAGCACGCGCACCGGGCCGGGCTCTGCCTGCGGCAAAGTGGCGAGCAGAAAGTCGGTGTAACGCTGCTGCGCGATGCCGATGTTGGTGAGCTTGAGTTCGAGATCGGCGTCCCACAGGCCGTAGTGCAGATCGTCGACGCCGAGGATTTGTTGCGCGAGGACTAAACCCAGCTCGCGGCTATGCATTTTTTCTTTAGTCAAAGTGAGATCTCGAACGAAGTAAGCGGGAGATTATCCCGCATGGCGGCTATTTCGAAAAGAACTCCGCTTCGCGTTCCAGATAAGCCCAGCTGGCGTTGCGTCCGGCCAGGGCATCGAAATCGGCAAGGGTTTTAAAATACGACTGATCGAGCGAGCCGATCGCCTCTTGAATGTCCGCACCGGCTTCGATTTTTTTGCCCATGTGGCCGTAGAGCAGTTGCAGATAATCGCGGGTCGGGGAGTCGAAGGCTTTGAGTTTGCCGGGTTGCCCGTGGCCGGGGATAAAGGTCGCATCGCCGAATGCCGCCAGCGTGCCGTAGGCTTTGAGCCATGACTTGACATTACCGTCGGGAAGAATGGCCAGCAAGCGGCCGGAGAAAAGCACATCGCCGGCATACACCACTTTGTCGGCAGCGATGTTCACGGCCAGCTGCGCGGGCGTGTGGGCGGCGCCCACGGAAATAATGTGTAATTCCAGTTGACCCAGGTCCAGAGTCAGATCGCCGTCGAGCAATTGATCGGGCGGTGCGGGTGGTTGTACGCTGCCTGCGGGAAGTTCGAGCGTAGTAATCACGGCTTGTGTCTGATCGCTGCCTAACCGCGCCATGCGTGCGGCCTCCGCGCGATGCGCAATGATTTTTGCGCCAGCGCGGCGAAATACCGCGTTGCCCAGATAGCGATGCGGTTGCGAGTTGGTGTTGATTGCATATTTGACCGGCAGCGGGGTGATGCTGCGTATGGCATCGAGCATTTCTTTCGCCATCGCCTCGGTGTAGCCGGTGTCGATCACCGCCACGGCGTGCGCGCCGACCACGAAAGCCAAGTTCATCCGAAAGCCGTGATTCTCTTTGCTGGCACCGCCGTACGGACCGATCCACGCGTAGACATGCGCCGAAATTTTTTGCGGTGGCGGCAGAATTTTTGCTGGTGCGGCCTGCGCTAATGCCATCCCGGCAAGCAAGGTCCACAGCCAGCCAAGGCGAAGGGTCAAACGCGCTTTTGTCATGATCTGCTCCGAAGGGGTCAGTGTTATGCACTATAGTCGGCACTGCGCAGCTTTCCTACTGACGTGTTACAGAATCCCGCCTGACGGAAAATTCAGAAACCAACGCACGCTGGCGAGCTATAACTAGATAGTGAGACCCGTATGCGCATCCTGATCATCGAAGACGAAATGAAATTGGCTGCGGCGATTCGCGACAGCCTCACGGCGGAGCATTACGAAGCGACGCTGGCGCCTACCGGCGAGGAAGGATTTTTCCGCATCAATGCCGAAGCGTTCGATCTGGTGATTCTCGATTTGATGTTGCCCGGTTGCAGCGGATTTGACGTGTTGACCACGTTGCGGCGGCGCGGTTTGCAAACCCCGGTGTTGATTCTCACGGCGCGCGATGCAGTGGAAGACCGCGTGTTGGGGCTGGACGGCGGCGCCGACGATTATCTGGTAAAGCCGTTTGCCTTTCCCGAATTACACGCGCGGATTCGCTTGCTGTTGCGGCGCGGCCGGCCAGTGGAGGTATTGCGGCTGAAGTTCGCCGACATTGAAATGGATCGGGTAACGCGCGACGTGTGGCGGGCTGGACAGATGTTGACACTTACGGCCAAGGACTTCGAATTGCTGGAATTTCTGTTGCGCCACGCCGATCGCGTCGTGTCGCGCGAGATGCTGGCGCGTGAGGTGTGGAACGAAACTGCGCGCGCCACGCCGCTGGATAATGTCATCGACGTCCACATCGCACGTCTACGCCGCAAAGTGGACGACGGCTTCGGTAAGAAGTTGTTGCACACGGTGCGTGGCGTCGGATTCATCCTGCGCGAGGAGCCGGTATGAATCCGTTGCGCAGCGTGCGCACGCGGTTAACGTTGTGGTATGCGGCGTCGCTGGCCACTCTCCTGCTGGTGTTTTCGTTGAGCGTGTATTTCTACTTGCGTGGCGGCTTACAGCACGCACTCGATGAGGATTTACAGCAGCGCTACACCATTGTGGAGAATGGCTTGAACTCCTCGCTGGATCAATTGAGCGAGGTGGAAGATCACGGCGCCGTGAACTTGTTTCTGGTCACCGAGGGTGAGAACGTGGTGCATCAAACCCGCAGCTGGCTGCTGGAAGGCTTGGATGCTTCCATGACGCCTGCAAGCGGACCGCGTTGGTCGTGGTCTGCGCCGCAGGGTCAAATGTTCCACTTGCTGCAGGGCGAGGTGATTTCTGCAGAACGTAAATTTCATCTGGTCGTGGCGCAGGAACGCACCCTGGTGGAGGCTGGGTTAGCGCGTTTACGTTGGGCGTTATTTAGCGGGTTTCCCATTGCGCTTGCGGTCGCCGTCAGTGGTGGCGGGTGGTTAGCGCGCCGTGCACTGGCCCCGGTCGGTGATATGGCGGCGCGGGCGCGGGCGATTACCGCAGAGCGCTTATCGGAACGGTTGCCGGTGCGCGATCCGCACGACGAATTCGGCCAGTTGGCCGTGGTGTTCAATGCGACTTTCGAACGCTTGCAGCAATCGTTCGAACAACTGCGCCGCTTCACCGCCGATGCTTCGCATGAACTGCGCACGCCGTTGACGGTGTTGCGCAGCGTCGGCGAAGCGGGCTTGCAAAAAAACCGCGACGCTGCCGGATACCGCGAAGTGATCGGCAGCATGCTGGAAGAAACCGAACGCCTGACGCGGCTGGTGGAAAGCCTGCTGACCTTGTCGCGGTATGAGTCAGGACGTGCTCCCTTGAAATTCGAAGCTGCCGATATCGGCGTATTAGTGTGCGACGTGGCGGAATGTTTGCGGGTGCTGGCCGAGGAAAAAGAGCAAACACTGCGTGTGGATTGCGAGCCGTCAGTATTCGCAACTGCGGATCGTATTTTATTGCGTCAGGCGCTGATGAACCTGGTCGACAACGCCATCAAATACACGCCAGCGAAGGGACAAATTCGCGTGACGGTGCGGCATGCCCAACATCAGGTTTGCATTGAAGTGATCGACACGGGTCCGGGTATTCCAGCCGAACACCATGCGCGAATATTCGAACGGTTTTATCGCGTGGACGCAGGCCGTGCGCGCGATAGGGGTGGCGTGGGCCTCGGCTTGGCGATTGCGCGCTGGATCATCGAACAACACCAGGGCGTCGTCGATGTCGTAAGCGTTGCGGGGCAGGGCGCTAAATTTCGGATTGCGCTACCTTCAAGATCGACCGGTGTGCCGGAGCGTGATTAATCATCGCACCCGATACATGGCATGACACATCACACAGGTCTGGCTGACGTTCGCCAAATTATCCAAGGTTTTTGCCATATCTTTTTGTTGCAGTGATTGCGCCAGCTGGCTGCTGGCTTGATGAAATGCCATGCCCATATTGCGCATGCCGTCGGGCATATCCACGGCGAGCGCGTTATGCGTTTTTATGCCGCCCAGGCCGAGATTGAATTCTGCGATCTGTGCCGCGCGCTCGAAATTGGCATCGGCAATTGCCCGGTGAATGTCATTAATGTCGGACAAATTTTGCCGCATGGTTGCCAGAAAATGCTGTGCATGGTCTGGAAATTTGACCAGTACTCTTGCATCTGCATCCGGTTGATGTTTTGCAACGGAGTTGGATTTGTCATGCTGCTTTGTTTCGGCTGCATGGGCCGGAATTAATACCGCTAACATCAACACCGAAACGATGTACCGTTGCATGACATATCCTCTGTGCAGTGCATTACACGAATGATTATGCAAGCGCCTGTGCCTACTCAACTGAAGTTTGTCTGAAGATTCCGAAAGGCAGCGCGGTTTTTGATGATGTTGCTTTCAGGCTAATATTTTCTCCAGCATGCGCTCGTAAATCGCCGACAATTGATCCAACTCTGCGACACTCACGCATTCGTCGATTTTGTGGATGGTGGCGTTGCGGGGCCCAAGCTCGACAACCTGAGAACCGGTCGGGGCGATGAAGCGGCCGTCGGAAGTTCCGCCCGAAGTCGACAATTCCGGGGTCAGACCGCTGATCTCCTGCGTGGCGGCGCTGACTGCGTCCACCAGCGCGCCG
>JACQEQ010000137.1 GCA_016200445.1 Gammaproteobacteria bacterium
GCCGCCGACGGCTTGCAACACGGCGCTGACGCGGTGTTGACAAAACCGCTCACCGTGGAAGCGACGCGCAAGAAAGTAGACCGCCTGTTGGGACGCACCGCGCGCACGGTCATTCCGATCCATGCCGCATGACGTCTCCCGGCAACACCTACGCACGCAGGGCCACCATTGTGTTCTACGAAAAACCCGGCTGCGCGAACAACGCGCGGCAGAAGCTGCTGCTCAGGAACGCGGGGCACGAGGTCATCGCAAAAAATCTTTTCGACGCGCCGTGGACCGCCGGACGCCTGCGCATGTTTTTCGGCGACTTGCCGGTGCCCGAGTGGTTCAACCGCGCGGCACCGCGCGTAAAGTCAGGCGAGATCGTGCCGGAGGTCATCAATGCACCCGGCGCGCTCGCACTGATGCTCGCCGATCCGTTACTGATCCGCCGACCGTTGATGGAATGCAGCGGCAAATACATCGCTGGCTTCGACGCGGCGCGCGTCGCAGACTGGATCGGCGCGCCGTTGGTGCGCGATGAACACGACGATCTGCAAACCTGCCGTCGTGATGCGCAATGAAGAAAAAAGGCAGATTTCCGCGAATCGTTCGCGTAGCAGGGATTGGAACGTTTCGTTTGATCGAGTGCAGCCATGAATGCCGTTGAAACCGTCTTCGCCTACCACGACCGTACCAAGCACCAGCTCTACCGCTACGCCGCCGGTCCCGAAACTTTGGACTGCACGTCACAACCCAACCCCTTCCGCGAATTCGGCGGCGCACCGCGCATCACGCTACCGTTAAGCGCCGATGCACTGGCTACAACATTCGCACAGTTGTACGCCCCGGCCGGCGTCGTCCCGCCGCAGCCGTTTTCAATCGAATCGCTCGGCGCGTTAGTGGAATTGTCGTTCGGTCTGGCAGCATCGAAGGAATACGGTCCTGATCGCTGGGCGCTGCGCTGCAATCCGTCGTCCGGCAATTTGCATCCGACCGAGGCTTATCTCGTCAGCCACTACGTTCCGAACCTCGCGAATGGCGTTTATCACACTATGTCAGCCACGACCACGTGCTGGAGCAGCACGCACATTCCATCGAAATCACGCACGGCACGACGGACGCGCGCGTATGGATCGGACTGACTTCGATCCAGTGGCGCGAAGCATGGAAATACAGTACGTGCACATCGTAAACGCTCCATTGCAATCAAGACATCGCCACCAACGGATGTTTCGCGCTTGACATGCTCGCGGAATTCGATGATGTCGTGCGTGATGCGCCGTGGTGCTACCGTCAATTGCACTGGGAAGCCGGGCTGCTCGGACAAGTGCTGTATCCATATTTTGAAACTGTGTCAGGCGTTAGCGCGGCGAGGGCGTAGTCGCCAAGAACATCGGCAAGGTATTGGGCCTTACGCCGCTCGGCGAGCGGCGTGGATTCGCGCTTTGTGGGCATCACTTCGTGTATGTAGCAATGCAGCGCTTCGCGAATGGTTAGCCGCTCGGAGGGCGCGCGATTGATATAGATGCCGCGAATCATTTCGTCTTCGGTACGACGCGCCCAGTCTTCGGCGTCGCGTTCGGTGCGGAATGTCTTGCTCGCAGTTCGCCAATCTTTGCGAGGCACCACCGCTTTCCAAGTACCACCTGTGCTCTTAACGAGGGTCGCCACGAGTGTACCTGGGGTGTACTTTGCGACCCCCATGAGGGGAAGTAAAAATCGTAATCTACTGGTTTATTGGTGGGCCCGCTCGGACTTGAACCGAGGACCAAGGGATTATGAGTCCCCTGCTCTAACCAACTGAGCTACAGGCCCGAGAAAATTACAGTGCAGAAAAAAATCGCGCCCGGACTGGGGCGCGATTATAACGTCTGCTTAGCGATGGGAGGAATCCGTTACTGGGATTCCATATCCAAAAAGCTGCGCAGTCGCTCCGAACGGCTCGGGTGGCGCAGCTTACGCAAGGCTTTCGCTTCGATTTGGCGAATGCGTTCACGCGTCACGTCGAACTGTTTGCCGACTTCTTCCAAGGTGTGGTCGGTATTCATGTCGATGCCGAAGCGCATGCGCAGCACTTTGGCTTCGCGCGCGGTAAGACCTTCCAATACACGCTGCGTGGCTTCGCGCAACCCGCTGAAGGTTGCATGCGCAACCGGCGACGGCAAATGCTGGTCTTCGATGAAGTCCCCCAAACGCGAGTCTTCGTCATCACCGATCGGCGTTTCCATCGAAATCGGCTCTTTGGCGATTTTGAGCACTTTGCGTACTTTGTCCTCGGGCATTTCCATGCGCGTGGCCAATTCTTCAGGGGTCGCTTCTCGACCCATCTCTTGTAGCATTTGGCGCGAGATGCGATTCAGCTTGTTGATGGTTTCGATCATGTGCACCGGAATACGAATAGTGCGCGCTTGATCGGCGATGGAACGGGTAATCGCCTGACGAATCCACCAGGTTGCGTAGGTCGAGAATTTATAACCGCGACGGTATTCGAATTTGTCGACGGCTTTCATCAAACCGATATTGCCTTCCTGAATCAGATCCAAAAATTGCAATCCGCGATTGGTGTATTTTTTCGCAATTGAAATCACCAAGCGCAAGTTGGCTTCGACCATTTCTTTTTTGGCCCGACGCGCTTTGGCTTCACCGATGGAAACCTTGCGGCTGATCTCTTTGATTTCGGTGATCGTTAAGCCGCTTTCTTCTTGAATCGCAACCAGGCGTTTTTGCGCACGTTGCACATCGGGGGCGTGCTCGGCCAACGCGGCGGAGTATCCCTTCTTTGCATCGATGTGCTTTTGTAACCACTTCAGATTGGTTTCATTATCCGGGAAGC
>JACQEQ010000138.1 GCA_016200445.1 Gammaproteobacteria bacterium
AGGATTAATCAGATACCGCTGCAATAGGTTTTCCGGTAGACAGCGAAGCTTTGGGCGCGATACAAGCCGATGCACGGGTTGATTTCAACGCAGGAGGATTGCATGTCACCGAAGAGAACCTTATCCGTACAGGACGAAGAGCCGCTCGTGGAGCGCATCCTGCCGCATAACGCGGACCCGATTTCGGACTACCGCACGGCGGCGGCGCACCCGAGTTCGTTACGCAGCAGCAGCCCCGATTTCATTTACCTGCACACCTCCACCGCGAAGAAACTGGTGCATGGACGCCGGCCCACCCCCCATACCGGGAACACGCCGCCCACCAAGAAGGAAGCCAGCAAAGAAGCGGGGATCATCGGTCTGTTCCGTTATGCCGACATGATCCGCATTATTCGCGACGCGGCCGTGGCGGATGATCCCTACGCCGATTGGTGGCTGATCCAGATCACCGAGCGACTCGAAGAGTTGCAGCAGGAAATCTCCCAGCACCAACAGAACTACGACGCGAAGCTGTCCGCACGTGCGGCGCATGTGCGTCATCACGTGGGAGTGAGTTTTGAGCCCGTCCCGGTTCCGATCACGTTCCACAACCCGTATGCGTGGCGTGCGGCGTATCTGGTCATCGACTACGACACGCTGGTGCGGACCGGCGCCAAGGTCAAAGAAGCCGGGCTCATGATTCCGTCCGACACGGCGCGCATTAACTCGCTGACGGAGAGCAACATGCGCGCCCTGTTCCAGTTCGTTTCCCTGTGGAAGAATCTCAGCCTGACCCGCGATGACGTGCGTCAGAACACCCAACGTGCCCAACAGGCGCGTGGGGTAATGGGTGAAGGACTGCCGCAGGATGTGCTGGACGGGACATGGCGCGATCAATATGCACCGGCCATCAAGCGCGCGCGGAACCGGTCCGAGGTGAAGCGGGAAGCGGGCGAAAGCGAGAGCGTTGATGCCGGTGGCGGGAGTGGATCCCCTGGGGCAGAGGGTGGTTCCGGTGGTGAACCTGCGGCAAACCTGGATGGAGGTGGTGCGCCAAGTCTAGACAATCCGTTTTTTGCGGTGAGCGCACAGGCCGAGGCACGCGCTGCGCGCGTGGGTCGTGCTGGCGCAAAGGCGGTTGCCGCTAAACGCACGGCGACGGACAGTCGCTAAACACAAAACCCTTTAAACCCTTTAAAGGGTTAAGGGCAAGCGGGCTGGTGTAACACCCACTGGATTTACGGTCGGGCCTAACCCAGATGAATCTTGACGATGACGTTGGCGCCGGTGCGGCGATGACTACAGATCAATTGCAAAATCAGAAGTCTCTTGTGCATCGTCGTAGCGATGCCGGTGTGGCGCAGCGACTTCGCGTTCTTGAGAAAGAGAAGGAAACCCTTCTGCGTGGCATGCACGCGCTGATTGCGGAATTCAAAACGACGTTTCGTGAGCCACCGGCGTACATGGTGCTGCACCGGATTACACCCGGTCAGCACATCTACGTGCGCTGGCGCAGGTACGGGCGGAAGTCGTCGTTTATTACACCCTCAAGCGCGAGCGCACCGGAATTCTTTCGCCAGCTGGAGCCACACACACGATCCGTGATCGCCGACTTCTGGCGACATAGTCTCGATCTTAATCTCGCTTTTGCCCTGCGCCATTTGGAATGGACGCGCCTGCGGCAATACCTCGAAGACGTGGATACGCTCAATAAAATTAGCCGGACGCGAGCCAGCCGCTGAGCGCGCGAAGGATATCCCCGCTTGATTTGTACGGCAAGCAGCCGTACACTACCAAAATTGGAGGATGATCTTATGCCCGCAACCCTTTCCACCGCACGACTCGAAGCACGGATCAGTACCGATCTGCACACCCTGCTTAAGCGCGCCGCTGAGATCCAGGGTCGCACCCTGACCGACTTCGTGGTTTCTGCGGTGCAGGAGGCCGCGCAGCGCGCCATCGAGCAGGCTGATTTTATTCGCTTAACGCTGGCCGATCAGGAGTGCTTCGCAGAAGCGCTGCTGTCACCGCCGAAACCGGCACCCGCCTTGAAGCGCGCTTTCGCACGTCGCCGCAAACTGATAAGCACGTAAGTGAGCGGGGCATTGTTTCGCGTCGCTCTACTCGATGCGGCGCATGATCGCACCACGTTCCGTAGCGGCTCCGAACCACTGGACCGTTATTTCCAGCAACAGGTCTCGCAAGATGTTCGCCGTCGGGTGACGGCGTGCTTTGTGGCACTCACCCGTGAGCAGCGCATCGCCGGCTATTACACCTTGGCATCAGCCAGCCTACGGCTTGCCGACCTTCCGGCCGACATCGGAAAGAAGCTGCCGCGTTACCCTTCGGTGCCCGCAGTACGCATGGGGCGTCTCGCGGTCGATCAAGACTTCAAAGGGCAGGGTTTGGGTGGTGCTCTGTTGGCTGACGCGCTGGATCGTTCTTGTCGCTCGGAGATCGCGGCCTATGCACTGGTGGTGGATGCTAAGGATGATTTGGCCGCCGCTTTCTATCGGCATCACGGCTTCATCGCTCTGCCGAGCACTCCGTTGATGTTATTTTTGCCGCTGATTGCGGCCAAGGTCGCGGTCATGAAGGGCTGCCTCAAGGAGACGGGCCGGACGACCGACGAGTTCCTCCGGCAAATTCGGGATGACATGTGATTACCGCCGTGGATACCCGCGTTCTGCTGGATGTGTTTCTCGATGCCCCAGTATTCGGACAACCGTCCGCAACCGCGCTTGCAAGCGGACCGACTCTTGACGCGTGACCGGGGATTTTATCGGGAGTACTTCGGAGAGCTGAATATTTTCGGCGCGGCAGAGGGGCCAATGTAAATATTCCACGCGAAAACTTTACAGCCGTAATGATATTCCCTGTGTTCTCGAATACGTTTTTGCATTGATTCGTAAACGTCTCCCATGTTGACTTGGCGCTCTGTCCGCGTTCGCGGCAGTCAATCATTGGGAGGATGCGCACAATGCCTAACGTATTCAGCGGTACCGGTAACCTCGGGGACAACCCGACCCTCAAGACCGTCAGCGTCAATGGCGTGGACAAGAAAGTCGCCGAGCTGCGGGTGATGTTCGACGAATTCAAACCGGATGGCGACGGTGGGTTCGAGCCGAATGGCGGCGTGTGGCTTGACGTGTCGGTTTGGGAGGATCGAGCTGAAATGGCTGCCGCATTGCTGCGTACGGGCGCGCGCGTTCGCATAGACGGGCGACTGACCGAACAGCGATGGACAGACAAGGAAACCGGCAAAAAACGGGTTGCGCACTCCATCGTTGCCGACGATATCACCCTGAGTCTGTCGCGCATCGAAAGCGTCACGTTCAAACCCAAGCGTGAGTACGCAGAGGCCAGCGCGTAATCGCGAGACCCGGACATGCGCTCGTCCCGCTTCGACCCCGCCTTCGATCTGCGCCGCCGCACGCCGGCGCGGTCGGGGGAGCTGTTGCAGCGGGACGAGCGCGTGCCCCGACAATAAAAAACGTATGAAATTCGATTGCACCCTCTACGATAAGGCAGAAGGTACGTTGCATGTCACCGTCGAAGCGGCGGATGCAGACGAGGCCTATGAGGAAGCGGGTATTGCGGCGGCTGAGCATGGATGCGCCAACGTCACGGAAGTGATCGTCGATGTTTTAAGCGGCCATGCTCACCCCCTCGAACAAAACGACATGGCGTCATGACGCGACTATATCTTTGCGAGAAACCGTCCCAGGCACGCGACATCGCCGCAGTGCTGGGCGCGTCGCGCAAAAGCGATGGTTGCCTTGTCGGCGACAATGTTGTTGTCACGTGGTGCATCGGTCATTTGCTCGAGATGGTGCCACCGGAAGAGTATGACGCGCGTTACAAACGCTGGGCATTGGACGATCTGCCGATCCTGCCGACGCAGTGGAAAATGGCGGTCACCCCGCGCGGTGCGTCGCAATACAAGGCCGTGCAGGCATGTCTGACGCAAGCCTCCGAAGTGGTGATTGCCACGGACGCGGATCGCGAGGGCGAAACCATCGCGCGCGAGATCCTGGAGCGTTGCCGGTGGCGCGGACCGGTGAAACGCTTATGGCTGTCCGCGCTCGACAGCGCCAGCATTCGCAAGGCGCTTGGCAATCTTCTTCCGGGTGACAAGACCGAACCCCTTTATCGTGCAGGCCTGGGCCGCGCGCGGGCCGACTGGCTGGTGGGCATGAATCTGTCGCGGTTATTTACCCTGGCCGGCCGCCGCAGTGGCGGCGATGCCGTCGTGTCGGTTGGCCGGGTGCAGACACCGGCGCTGAAACTCGTGGTGGATCGCGATTTAGCAATCGAGCATTTCAAGCCGACGCCATTTTACGACATCGTTGTGGTGTTTGCAGCGGCGGGCGGGTTGTACGCCGGCCGTTGGATACCACCGCGTGCGGTCTGTGATGCGGATGGACGCTGCGTCGACCCTGGAGCAGCTCGAAAGGTAAAAGAACACATCACCGGTCAAACCGGCATCGTCGTATCGGCGCACACCGAGC
>JACQEQ010000007.1 GCA_016200445.1 Gammaproteobacteria bacterium
CGCTCGCAAATCTAGTTGATACATTGCTTCATCCCAAGCTGTCCTGGCGCACGCTCTTGGCGCGGTACATGGTGTCGCGCGCGCGCGAAGATTATGACTATACCCGGCCCGCGCGGCGCGAAGGCGAAGCGATTTTGCCGCGCTTGCATAGCCGGCAGATCGATGTCGCTATCGTGCTCGATATCAGTGGTTCTATCAGCGCAACCGAACTCCAAGAGTTTCTCGCCGAAGTGGACGCACTCAAGGCACAGGTGCGCGCTCGTGTAACATTGTTTGCTTGCGATACGGAGATCGCCCCCGGTGCGCCGTGGATATACGAAGCTTGGGAAGAATTGAAACTTCCGCAACAGTTACCGCGCGGCGGTGGCACGCGTTTTACCGCGCCGTTTGCCTGGTACGAGCAACGGCCTATGGCTCCGGACATTCTCGTGTATTTCACCGATGCGCAAGGAACGTTTCCGCAGATCGAGCCAGGTTTTCCGGTACTCTGGCTGATTAAAGGAAAAGCGCCGGTACCTTGGGGTATGCGGGTACAGTTGAATTAAGTGCCTGTTCAAAAACTCACAGATAGGCGCATAGCGGGATTAAAATCTGACTTGATTTTTAATTTTATTTTGTCTTGTACCGACCCCACCAGTGAAGGCTTGAATAAACGCTAAGGACTGAGATTTTGGAATTATCCAGCGAAGATGAATTGCGGCTTCAGGTGTTGTTAGCCAATGCGGAAGCAATTCGCATCGACGAACAACGTATGGTGGTGTGCGGGTTATCTACTGAACGTGAATTCGAGGTTCAACTTACGCCGATGGGTTCGGCTGATCGCTACCTGCATTCGATAACGCCCCTCTTGAAAAACTCTTATTGCTTGGCAGTTCGGAAGCAGTGTTTGCCGTGGCATGTTCGCCACGCTTGACGGCGGCGTTAGCACAACGTGTCTGGTGGACGGCGCCAGGACCTGACATGGCTCGTCAGCTCCTGCGGCATCGTGCGGTCGCTGCCGATCCAGTGGGTAAGTTGCTTGCGCAATGGCTGGTGGATTACTTACCGTTTGAAACCGAGTTGAGCGATATGTTGGATTCCGCGCGCTTATTATTGCAGGCCGACCTAATCGAAGAGGTTACGCGGACGCGCTTATGGGAAATGGGAAGGCGCAACAAGGCATATCGCATTGGTTTCTTGCTGGAATGCCCGGACAATTTGCCGCGAAAAACCGCAGCCCGCGCCGATGCCCAGGCTATTGCGAATCAATTAACCGCACTTGCTGATACCGGTAACCGGGCCGCGCAATTATTAATCAGAATGAGTCAGGACGAGGCGCAGTCATTTATAGCGGCATGTCTTGACATATTGAGCGGGCTGAATAGTCAAGCCGAGGTGAGTGCCGCGCTCAACGCGATAGGCAGGTATTTTGTTGCGTTGCGTGATAGTGACGAGCATGCACAAACACTCCAAGGCACGCTCATCTGGGCTGAGTTGACTCTGGCTAAACAAGTCAGCTTGGACGAGCGTTATCGAGATCCAGCTATTTATGCACAGCTACGGGCCTTATACATCCTGGCGCACGCCAGCGATGCTTGGGTGACGCCGGTATTTGCTCACAGCGACGCTGGTGGTTCCGTGATGCGGAAGCAAATTGAGCCTGTGATCACAGTGATTTCAGTGGCACTTAAGTCGTTCGTATGAATATTAAAGGGGTAAGGATGTGACTTTAATTAGATTAAATATTTGAATATCAGAATATATTTATAAATGGAAAATTATCCGGCGTTTTTAGTCTTTTTTACGGATAGATAAAATCATTGCATGACAAGCTTGACGTAATATAATGGCGCCCGTTCGAAGTACCCTGACGTGGGAGCGTTAGGTGATACGGGATGGAAGTACGGGCGTCGATCTTGCTGACCTCCGGTTGTCGCGTGTTCATGAGGCTAAGAGATGTCGAGTAAGGGACCATCCGGGACGTTCGATACGCTATTGTTGTCCAAAGCGCTGCTGCTTTTAGACGAATTAAAGGTTAACGAAATCGACACTGTCGTTACGGGTCAAGTGCGCGCGATGCTTACCGCAGCCCAACAGACACATCAGGATTTTGTTCTCGCCTGCTCTTCAATTCAGCGTCTTACCTTGGCAGCTTTTGCAGAACGCGTCGCAGGGCATGATCCGGTTTTTGAAAAGCAATTGCAGATCTTAGCGTTGCGCTTGACACCACCGTTACTAACCAGCGAGCTTGCGGTAGTGCACGATTACTTGCATGCCATAATCAAGAGCAAAAACAATTCAATTTCTAGCGTTCCCGCTGAAGCTATAGTGCAATCTCCTACGGTAACGATTACGCAAGATGTGGCTAATCGCCAGACGGTTGATGGCAACATCCATCCAGAAAACAGTTGTGGTGTTTCCGTGGCAGACACTGACGTTCGCGATCAGTTACAGCACAAAAACCAAGAATTCACGCAAATTCGCACTACGCTCTCACGTCATGTGAACGAAGCGATTGCACAAAATCAAGAATTTGGCGTGTTGTTAGGTGTGGAGTTGGACGCCCTGCGTGAGGCCGAGCGTATTCAAGACGTAGAAAAGCGCCGTGTAAGTCTGATTAACGAGGTTAACAAGTTCGTTAAGAAACATCGCTTACTTACGGATAAATTCGATAACGCTAATAAGTATCTAAGCTTAGTTGAGTCCAGCAACCAGCACCTCAGTGATGAGTTGGATCGGGTTCGTTTGTTAAGCTTAACCGATGAGTTAACCGCATTACCCAACCGGCGGGCATTTCTACGGCGTATGGAAGATGAGGTTGGACGAGTGAAACGGTATGCGGTTCCGGTTTCTGTAACCATCATTGATTTGGATGGGTTCAAAGCGATTAATGATTTGCGGGGTCACGGCGGCGGGGATGCAGTGCTCAGAGGTTATGCGGAGCAAATTCTATCGGTATTTCGGCACCACGATATGGTGGCACGTTATGGTGGGGAGGAGTTTGCAGTAATTCTTCCCAATACTGGACTGGAGGGCGGATTGCGTGCCCTACAAAAAGTGCAGAGTCGAGTAAGTGATGTGGTGTGTATGCACAACGGCGAGCGTTTCCCTATGCCAAGTTTTTCTGCCGGTTTAGCGGAATATCACCATGGTGAAACCCTTAG
>JACQEQ010000139.1 GCA_016200445.1 Gammaproteobacteria bacterium
CGTGGTCAAACAAGGCGACCCGGGCGACTATTACTACATTATTAGTCGCGGGCGTTGCAAAGTGACGCGCAAGATTCCCGAGACCGGTGTTGAAATTAAATTGACCGAACTGCGTTCCGGCGATAGTTTCGGGGAAGAATCGCTACTGGGCGATTCGGTACGTAATGCTACGGTCACTATGTTGACCGATGGTGTGTTGATGCGTTTGTCGCGTGCCGATTTTGAAAAGTTGTTGAAGACGCCCGTGCTTAAAACCGTGAATTTTGCTCAAGCGCAGACCATGGTGAAAGAAGGTGCCGTGTGGTTGGATGTGCGTCTTGAGAGCGAGCATCAAAATGAAACCATCCCCGGCAGCCTTAATCTGCCCTTGTATATTCTGCGTTTGAAAATGGGAAGCCTCGAACCGGCCAAGAAATATGTCATCTACTGCGACTCAGGCGCGCGCAGTTCTTCGTCGGCTGCTTAAAATCGTTCTGCACCACAAATACCCGAACATTAAACGGCTCCGTTAGTCACAGCACTGTTGTGACTTCTTGGCACGGCTACGGCTATTATCCTAGAAACGGCAGTTGAACGGACGGTGGAGTGCGACACGTTGGGCGCAGGGCGAGGCGCAACGAGCGAGGAATAGCGCGCTATTCCGACGCTGCGTTCATTTGCTTACGCAGGGTGGCGGTCAACTGCCGTTTCTAGGATTATTCACAGTACTAACAGTACTAGCAGAGGCGCTCGAAGCCAGGCAGCGGCTAGACGATTGAGTGCGCACTGCACTTGCTAGAGTGTGTTATCAAGCAGCAAAAAAATTGCGCCGTGAGAATCGCGTGCCGTGTTGATCAGATAGGTCAGGAATTCTAATGCCGGTAATCTTACAAACCACATTGCTCCTCATGTGCTCGAACGTGTTCATGACATTTGCGTGGTATGCGCATTTAAAAAATCTGAGCGGGCAGGTCTGGTATGTCGCTGCGTTCGCGAGCTGGGGCATTGCATTGTTTGAATATCTGTTGCAAGTGCCAGCCAATCGCATCGGCTACACGGAAATGAATTTGTCGCAGCTGAAGATTTTGCAGGAGGTCGTCACGCTGTCGGTGTTCGTACCGTTCGCGCTGTATTATATGCAGCAACCGCTCAAGCTTGACTATCTGTGGGCGGCGCTGTGTTTATTGGGCGCCGTATATTTTATTTTCCGCGTTTGAAGTATAAAGGTGTTCAGAGTGTGCGGTTGTTGTCTTTATCTATCGCAGTGCCAAAAATGCAAACTTTTGTCAACAACCAGCTACTCCGGGCGGATTTGTGTTTTCCTACCGCCCGAGTAAATTGATCGACTTGTAGGTGAAATCGCGTATTTGCGTTTGTGTTTCACTACTGCATAGTCTTAAAATCGCGATCTCAGATTTTCTGCCAACAGAGGAAGTAGCATGCCTAGACCCTTACGTATCGAATATCCCGGCGCGTGGTATCACGTTTTCAGCATGACCGCTCGCCGCCGTCCGGTATTCAAAACCGAAGAACATCGCGACTTGTTTCTCGACGTCGTGCATCAGACAGCGGAAACTTACGGTGTAGAGGTACATGGATATTGTGTAGTGCCAGACCAATACCATTTGTTGATCCGCACCCCGCGCGCCAATCTCAGCCGCACCATGCGCCAGCTCAATGGTGTATTCACGCAACGTTGCAACAAGCGTTTTGGCGGCAAGGGGCAGGTGTTCCGCGGCCGTTATAAAGCCGTGTTGATCGACGACGCCAATTTCTTGGGCGCAACCGCACGTTATATTCACACCGTTCCGGTCGCCACCGAGCAAGCTACGCGCCCTGATCAATACCAATGGTCCAGCTGTCGTGCGCAAGTTGGTGGCATCAAAGCACCGTCCTGGTTGCATACCAAGTCCCTGGCGAAAGTGGGCGGTATGACCTATGCCAAGTTTCTTGCGCAAGGCGTCGATGAAGAAACGCAGCATTTTTACGCGCGTAAGCACATCGAAGCAGTACGCGGCGATACCGCGTTCCGCAAAACTGCCAAAGCAAGTGTCAAAAGCATGCCGAAGAAAGGCGGCAAGCCGTCCGGTAACGTGCCTGCATTACCTGAGATTTACAAACAGGTTGCGGATGCGTTTAAAGTCAAGCCTGACCATTTGCAGCTTAGCTTCCGTGGCCGTAGCCAGGGCAACTTGCCACGTCAGGTGGCCATGGCATTGGCACGCAGCCCCGGTGGTTATAGCTTGTTGGCGATTGCAAAATCGCTGCAAGTGGGTCACTACTCGAGCGTGTCGGTGGCTGCCGCGCGGTTGAAAAAGAAACTCGAAACCGACGAACCGCTGCAACGTAAAGTGGATCGTTTGAAGACCCAATTGTTCAAGGTCTGATTTAAGTCTGTCACTAAGCAAAAGGCGCGTTACCGTAAAACGGTAACGCGCCTTTTTCTATGGGGTTGTGTCCGATATGCCGAGTCGTGCTACTCAGCCATACGAATGGATCAATTATTACTAATCAGAATATCTTTCGCGCGATTGACCTGTGCGGCTTGTTCACTTGTGCCACCGCGATCAGGATGCATGATGCGCATCAGGCGGCGGTGCGCATCTTTAATTTCAGTAGGTCCGGCACCGCGACTTAGGCCAAGAATCGTCAGAGCTTGATCACGCGTCATATCGACGTGCCGGGATGCGGCATTATTTTGCTGTTCGCGGCTTTTATTTGATCTGGAGCGCGCGGATGCAGAAACCGCCCGCACTCGTTGCCGGTAAGCTTTGAATTCTTGTTTCAAATTATTTAATACATCTGCGGGATTCAATTGTCGTAACGCGCTGCGTAATTTTGCATAGATACGATCAATGAAGGGCAGCAACGCGGCGAGTATGAGGAATATCCAGTGCCACGTGCCGAGAAAGACCAGCGCAAAAATGACCAGTGAACTTGCGATCAAGATGCTACGTCTGAGCAGAGCGTGAATTTTTTCTGCAGGTAGACGCGCTAAAAATGCTCCTTCGACAATCAGGAGCACAACGGATGCCGCAATGGTGAGTAATAAGAATGTGTTCACAACAGGCTGCTGAAGTTCATGGACGTTGAATGTGGCCGCGTCGGGGGCGACCGAAAATATTCGGCGCACCCCGGCTGACAAATAATTATATTACGATGTTTTTTTGATGGTGCTTAAACCGAGCATGCGGTAGATCGGACAGAAATTCATGCCCCCGGTGGCCACTAAAATAACTCCCACCCAGCCCCACGGGGTTTGCGGTCCAATAAAGACCAGGCTGATCAGGGCAAGCCCGGCGATAATGCGTACCACTTGGTCGATTGTGTTAACGTTCTTTTCCATGGCGATCTCCTTAATTTCAAAAAGTTAACGATGCTCGCGTGGCGTGCAGTATGCCACTTGAGACGGTTAGTATCCACGCGAAATCGCAGTCGAAGCAACGCGTGCGCAGCGCTGCTCGTAAGCGTTACGCGCAATGCGTACGTCGTCCAGATAGTGCGCTAGTTCTCCGAGTAATAGGGCTTGTGGACCATCGACCAAAGCGGTGTTCGGAGCCGGGTGAAAATCCACGAGCACCATATTTGCGCCAGCGATAATACCTTGCGCCGTCGCATGAAATATATCGAGCAGGCCGTCTGGGCCAGCGGCACGTGTGCCGACCGAATGCGAGGGGTCGATGCACACCGGCATGCGCGTAAGCCGTTTGACGACCGGCACGTGACTGAAGTCGACCATGTTGCGGTGCGGATCGCCGAAGTGGCTTTTCATGCCGCGCAGTCCAAACACCACCTTGCTGTTGCCTTCCGACGCGAGATATTCCGCCGCGTTGAGCGATTCTTCCAGCGTGATGCCGAAGCCGCGTTTCAATAACACCGGGTAGTCGCGTTGCCGGCCGACAATTTTGAGTAGTTCGAAATTTTGCGTGTTGCGCGTGCCGATCTGCAACATCACGCCGGTGGGGTTGCCGCTGTGCTGCAATGCTTCGTGAATTTCATTGAGGTGCGACTCGTGAGTGATCTCCATCGCGATCACTTTGATGCCGTAGTTTCCGGCGAGTTCGAACACATAGGGCAGGCAATTTTTGCCGTGGCCTTGAAATGCATAGGGGCTGGTGCGTGGTTTGTAAGCGCCCATACGTGTACACACTTGACCGTGCTCGCGCAGGGCACGCAACATCGTCTCGACGTGTTCGCGCGTGTCGACGGCGCATAACCCCGCGAACACATGGAGCGTGTCTTGACCAAAACGCACGCCGTTGTAGTCGAATGCCGTGGGGCGGTGGTCGTCTTTGTGGCGGCCCAGAATGCGGTACTCGCGCGATACGCGCACCACACGCACCACGCCGGGTAGTGCGGCGATGTGGTCCAGCGATAACGCAGCGGTGTCGCCCACCAAATACAACTCGGTCAGGGTTTGTTGTATGCCATGCTCTTCGTGCGTGCGCACCTGAATATTGGGTAGCGCCGCGAGATGGCCGAACAGGCGCCGGTACAGTTCGCCATTTTTGTCGATGTTGGGCTCGAGGATGACGATCACGGTTCAATCCCGGAAGCGACGTAACAGGTCTTGATAAGCGTCGATACGCCGGTCGCGCAGAAACGGCCAGATGCGGCGCACGTTTTCACTGCGGCCTAAATTGACTTCGGTGGTCAGCACGGTGGAAGTTTCGCTCGGCGCTTGCGCCAGCATTTCGCCTTGGGGTCCGGCGATGAAGCTGTTGCCCCAGAATTGAATGCCACCGGTGCGCGTAGAAGCATCAACTTCCAGCCCGGTGCGATTGCAGACCACGACCGGCAGTCCGTTGGCAATCGCGTGTGCGCGTTGGATCGTCATCCACGCATCGAGCTGGCGGGTTTGCTCGGCGCGTTCATCGAGCGGATCCCAGCCGATCGCGGTCGGGTAAAGTAACAACTCGGCACCGGCCAGCGCCATCAGGCGCGCGGCTTCCGGATACCACTGATCCCAGCACACCAGCACGCCGAGCTTGCCGACGCTGGTGGCGATCGGCGTGAAGCCGATGCCGTTCGAGCCCTGCGTCGCGTCGCCCGGCGTGAAGTAGAACTTCTCGTAGTAGCCCGGATCGTCCGGGATGTGCATCTTCCGATAGGTGCC
>JACQEQ010000149.1 GCA_016200445.1 Gammaproteobacteria bacterium
ACAATTTGATAAGTCACTTCCTTACCGTTGTCTTCGTCGGATAATTCCACAGTCGCGCCAAATACTACTTTGCCATTGGCCGGCATCTGCGTCACGTCGATGATCTGTGCATTCGACAGTTTGCCTTCAATGTCCTTGATGCGGCCTTCGATGAAGCTTTGTTGTTCGCGCGCGGCGTGATACTCGGCATTTTCTTTCAAATCGCCGTGTGCGCGCGCCTCGGCAATCGCCTTGATCACCGCCGGACGTTTCACGCTTTTGAGTTGTTGCAATTCGTCGCGTAGTTTTTCCGCACCGCGGCTGGTTAACGGGACTTTACTCATACCATGACTTCCTTATGCAGATCCTGCAAACGATTCACGCTTGAAACATCGGAGGCCGCCATCGCCATCGCTGTCGCCTTGGCGCCAGCGAGCGTGGTGGTGTAGGTGATCTTGTGTGCGAGCGCTTCACGGCGAATCGCCGACGAATCGGCCGTCGCCTGTTTACCTTCGGTGGTGTTGACGATGAAATCGATCTGGTCATTCTTCAGCAAGTCGACGATGTGCGGACGGCCTTCCTGAACCTTGTTGACGATCTCGTGCGGAATGCCGGCTTCGGCCAGCACGCGTGCGGTGCCGCGGGTCGCGACAATTTCGAAGCCGATCTCGACGAGTTGCTTGGCCACCGCCGCGACGCCTTTTTTGTCGGCATTGCGCACGCTGACGAACGCACGTCCGCCGCGTTTGATTTTCACTCCCGCAGCGAGCTGCGACTTGAAATAGGCTTCCGCGAAGCCGCGGCCCACGCCCATCACTTCGCCGGTGGATTTCATTTCTGGGCCGAGGATCGGGTCGACGCCCTGGAACTTGTTGAACGGAAACACCGCCTCTTTTACCGAGTAATAGGCCGGAATGATTTCACGTGTCACGCCCTGGCTCTTCAAACTCTTGCCGGCCATACAGCGCGCGGCAACTTTCGCCAACGGCACACCGGTGGCCTTGGAAACAAACGGCACGGTGCGCGACGCGCGCGGGTTAACTTCCAGCACGTACACCCGCCCGCCTTGAATAGCGAACTGAATATTCATCAAACCGACCACCTTCAAGCCTTTGGCCAGCTTGACGGTTTGTTCGCGCAACTGCTGTTGCAGCGCCGCCGGTAAATCATATGGCGGCAGTGAACAGGCCGAATCGCCGGAGTGCACACCCGCCTGTTCGATGTGCTGCATGATACCGCCGATCACGACCTCGTGCCCGTCGCACAATGCGTCGACGTCGACTTCAATTGCATCATCGAGAAAGCGATCCAGCAACACCGGCGAATCGTTGGACACGCTCACCGCTTCGGTCATGTAGCGGCGCAGCTCGTCTTCGTTGTAGACAATTTCCATCGCGCGGCCGCCGAGCACATAACTCGGACGCACCACCAGCGGATAACCGATATCGGCCGCGCCTTTCACGCCTTCGTCGATAGTGCGCGCAGTACGATTGGGCGGCTGTAACAAATTCAGTTTCTCGATCAGTTTCTGGAATCGTTCGCGGTCTTCGGCCATGTCGATCGCATCCGGCGAGGTGCCGATGATCGGCGCACCGGCCGCTTCCAGCGCACGTGCTAATTTCAACGGCGTTTGTCCGCCGTATTGCACGATCACGCCCTTGGGTTTTTCCAGATGCACGATTTCCAGCACGTCTTCCAACGTCAGCGGTTCAAAGTACAGGCGATCCGAGGTGTCGTAATCGGTCGAGACGGTTTCGGGATTGCAGTTCACCATAATGGTTTCATAACCATCTTCGCGCAGCGCGAATGCGGCATGCACGCAGCAATAATCGAACTCGATGCCCTGCCCGATGCGATTCGGTCCGCCGCCCAGCACGATAATTTTGTCGCGCGTGGTTGGTTGCGCTTCGCACTCTTCTTCGTAAGTGGAATACATATACGCGGTGCTGGCGGTGAACTCCGCCGCACAAGAATCCACACGCTTGTACACCGGGCGCACGTTGAGATTGTGACGGCGCGTGCGCACCTCCTGTTCCTTGACATTTAATAGCGTCGCCAAGCGCCGGTCGGAAAAGCCTTTACGCTTCAGGCCGCGCAGCGTGCGCGCATCGAGTTGTTCCAGCTTGCGGCGCCGAATCTGTTCTTCGCTTTGCACGATGTCTTGCACTTGCACCAGAAACCACGGGTCGATGCGCGTGAGTTCGTAGGCCGCGTCGAGCGTCATGCCGCTACGAAACGCATCTGCCAAAAAGAAAATCCGTTCTGGTCCGGGTTCGCGTAATTCTTTGCGGATTTTGTCGAGCGCTTTGTCCGCGCTTAAGTTTACTTTTTCGTTGAAGCCGTCCACGCCGATTTCCAGACCGCGCAGCGCTTTTTGCATTGATTCCTGGAACGTGCGGCCGATGGCCATCACCTCGCCCACCGATTTCATCTGCGTGGTCAGGCGTGCATCGGCGCGCGGGAATTTCTCGAACGCGAAGCGCGGAATTTTCGTCACCACGTAGTCGATGCTCGGCTCGAACGAGGCGGGCGTGGCACCGCCGGTGATGTCGTTTTTCAACTCGTCCAGCGTGTAACCCACCGCGAGCTTGGCGGCGACTTTAGCAATCGGAAAGCCAGTGGCTTTCGACGCCAGCGCCGACGAACGCGACACGCGCGGATTCATCTCGATGACCACCATGCGCCCGTCTTTCGGATTGATGCCGAACTGCACGTTGGAACCGCCGGTATCCACGCCGATCTCGCGCAACACCAGCAAGGATGCATCGCGCAAGATTTGGTATTCCTTGTCGGTCAGCGTCTGTGCGGGCGCAACGGTAATGGAGTCGCCGGTGTGCACGCCCATCGGGTCGAAGTTTTCGATCGAGCAGACAATGATGCAGTTGTCCTTGCGGTCGCGCACCACTTCCATCTCGAATTCTTTCCAGCCGCTCAGGCATTCTTCGATCAGCACTTCGCTGGTCGGCGAAAGGTCAAGACCGCGCTCTACGATCTCTTCGAATTCTTCTTTGTTGTAGGCGATGCCGCCGCCGCTGCCACCCATCGTGAACGACGGACGGATCACGGTCGGGAAGCCGATCTGTGCCTGCACTTGCACCGCTTCTTCCATCGAATGTGCCACCGCCGAGCGCGGCACATCCAGCCCGATGCTGCGCATGGCACGGCGAAACAGCTCGCGGTCTTCGGCTTTGTCGATGGCTTCGCGCGACGCGCCGATCAGCTCGACGTTATATTTTTCCAGCACGCCTTCGCGCGCGAGGTCGAGCGCGGTATTCAGCGCGGTTTGTCCGCCCATGGTCGGCAGCAATGCATCGGGACGCTCGCGCTCGATAATGCGTTCCAGCGTTTGCCAGGTGATCGGCTCGATGTAAGTCGCGTCCGCCATCCCGGGGTCCGTCATGATGGTGGCGGGATTCGAGTTCACCAAAATCACGCGATAGCCTTCTTCCTTGAGCGCTTTGCAGGCTTGCGCGCCGGAATAGTCGAACTCGCACGCCTGGCCGATGATGATGGGCCCGGCGCCGATGATCATGACGCTTTTTATGTCGGTACGTTTAGGCATGGAGATTCTTGATTTCTTTTAGGAAGCAATCGAACAGCGAGCCGATGTCGTGTGGCCCAGGACTCGCTTCGGGATGACCCTGAAAACTGAACGCCGGTTGATCCAGGCGCCGCACGCCTTGCAGCGAACCGTCGAACAACGAACGATGCGTTGGGATTAAATTTTTCGGCAACGTGGCTTCGTCGACCGCAAAGCCATGGTTCTGGCTGGTGATCATCACGCGCTTGGTGACCAGGTCTTGCACTGGATGATTCGCGCCGTGATGGCCGAATTTCATTTTAATGGTTTTGGCGCCGCTGGCTAATGACAACAACTGGTGGCCGAGGCAAATTCCGAACACCGGCATGCCGGTCTCGACAATATCGCGGATCGCGCTGATCGCGTAGCTGCACGGCTCCGGATCGCCGGGGCCATTCGACAAGAACACACCGTGCGGTTTTAACGCGAGCACGTCTTTGGCGGAAGTTTGCGCCGGTACCACGGTGACTCTGCAACTGCGATCCACCAGCATGCGCAGGATATTGCGCTTCACGCCGTAATCAAATGCAACGACATGGTACCGCAATTCGCCGGCGGCGGATTTTTTGTGCCCGGTTTCTAAATCCCAGCTGCTTTCGGCCCACTCGTAATTCTTGGTGACGCTGACCACCTTCGCTAGATCCATGCCCTTGAGCCCAGGAAAGGAACGCGCCGCATCCAGCGCACGGCGCTCGTCGATGGTGCCGTCGCCCGCCATGATGCAACCGTTCTGCGCACCCTTGTCGCGCAAAATACGCGTGAGGCGGCGCGTGTCGATATTGGCAATCGCCACCGTTTTATTGTCGCGTAAGTATTGATCAAGATTTTTCTGTTTGCGCCAGTTATAGGCCAGCAGCGGTAAATCACGAATCACCAAACCCGCCGCTTGCACCCCGGGAGATTCTTCATCCTCGTCATTGGTGCCGGTATTGCCAATGTGTGGATAGGTCAGCGTGACAATCTGTTTGGTATACGAAGGGTCGGTCAGAATTTCCTGATAGCCGGTCATCGCGGTATTGAACACGACCTCGCCCACCGTCTGGCCGCCCACACCGATGGACTCGCCCCAGAACACACTGCCGTCTTCCAGCGCTAACAGAGCCGGTTTGCGCAACGCTTTCTCCTTACTTTGCATACTGAGCATACAAAAAAGGGATGGTCTCGTAGTTACGAAAGACGCATCCCGATGGTGGGGTCATGAGCACCTCATGCAAACCCGAAGAGTAACCTCGGCGTGCGCAACGCACGCTAACTAAAGAGGTTCCGAAAACGGCGCCATTCTACTGTAAGGCGCGCAGTAGTGTCTATGCGTGCTGAGATTGTGCAGGGTTTTCTAAAGCCGTGCAGATGAGGCGTAGCTGTTAGCCGCGATTTTGTGGCCCGCACCCAAGCAGGCGGTTATTGCCCGAAACTACGCTACTTCGACCATGCCGGGATAGAATGCGGCAGACATCTTTATCGGATAAGACTCGCATCTTAGCCAACTGCAACTTCGAGTTGTGTCACGTAGACCTCTTCATGCAGCCGTAGTTTTACTTCTTCCGGTGAAGCGGTTTCGAACAATAGCTTCAATGCCTCGCGCAAATTGTTGCGCGCTTATTCGATCATGCTTGCTGACTGGCGATATTCAAGTCCGGACAGAGCGCGACATAGCCATCATTTTCCTGTTCAATAATTGCAGTAAGTTGGCGAACCATGGCGATTACTCCGTAATGTAGCAAGCGTATAAAGTGAAGCAGTGTACTTTTCGAAAACCGTAACGCACGAAGAGGAATCACACATTCTTCAAAACACGGTCGTCGGGCGGATGAGGTGCCGCCGTTATCCGCCATTTTGTGGTCCGCACCCAAGCGGTGGCTATTGGTCAAGCCATGCTACTTCGATGCGCGCAGATCATAGGGAAGCGTACCAATGTCAGTAAGTTAAGCGCGAGTCTGTTTAAACTCCCCTCCTCATTTTCGAGGAGGGGTGGACGCGTAGCGGACGGGGTGGTTGTTAGACGATGCCTCTGCGCCCACCGCAACCACCCCGTCGCCTTCGGCGCCACCCCTCCTCGAAAATGAGGAGGGGAGAAAACCACCCGCGTCCTCGCCACGCGGCGCCTATTCAGCCTTAACTTTTCAACGTAGGGCGGATGAGGCGCAGCCGTTATCCGCCATTTCGCGTCCCGCACCCCAGCAGGCGGCTATTGGTCAAGCCACGCTACTTCGATGCGCGCAGATCATAGGCTGTATCGGGAAGCGTCCCCTTTCTTCTAATGCGAGAGAATGATGGAACCGTGACCGGACAACATGCAGATTAAGCTGCTGAGCGTTCCCACTTTTTGGCACGGGTAATCAATTCTTTTTCGTAGAGCGGCCAGTCATGCAAAGTCGCGGGATCAAAATCAGTGCCGTTGGGCCACACCAGAGTGTGAATTTCCGGGTCGATGCTAACCTGGTTAAATAATGACAAATCACGTAACGGGCCATACAACTCGCCAGCCAGTATCGGCTCAAATGAAATGACGCGTTCGCTGTCGTCGTCAAACTGGATACGCAGGGTATACGGGGCATCAACCTGAAAAGAACGAACGCGATAAATCGGGTGTGACATCATGCTGCTCACCTCATTTCAAAGGCTGGATAGGCGGCGGCTTGCGCCCATCCTGCAATTACCGCCAGTCGCTCATGAGCTCCACTTGGTGCAACTCCGCCCACGCTTCCACCAACCGGTGTTGACGCTTGGGCAGTGACCCCGCAATTAACTCTATCGGGTCGAGACTGTAAATCCCGACTTCGTTTTGGTAATACGCATGGAAATGGGCGACATGATGCGGTCCGCCCGCTTCAGCGAACATCCGAATGATAATTCCAAAATACGACAGAGCTCAGGCATCGCTATATCCTACAGAGGCAACATGAAAATGTCTGTCGGCGTGATCGAGGAAAAGCAGGGCGGATGAGGCGCAGCCGTTATCCGCCATTTCGTGGCCCGCACCCAAGCGGGTGGCTATTGGTCAAGCCAGGGGAAGCGTCCCCTTTCTTTCATACAGTTACGGACTTACGGACCAGTCGTTAAGTTGCTCATCTGTGCTGAGCACTGTACCAATAGGACTCACGTAGTAAGCAGCGACCGTATAAGAGGCTGCAGGCAACATAGTTAAGCCGCTAAAGATATTAAACCCAGTGTCTGCCCAAGGACCATGTGAAATCCAATTGCCCATGATGTCGTATGCCCATGAATTTCCATAGTCGTGAACTTTGGAGACATTGTTGAAAAATTGCCTGATCCAAGCAGTTCCCCACCAACTGTTCATCGCTCCGTCTTTCTCGGCTGTCATATTCAATCCTGCAAAAAACGACAAATCTTCCGACGCGCCATAGATTCGCGAAATTGCATAACTGGTCGTATACCCGATGGCGGCGCTTTCAGCGACAAAGAGTGCAGCAGCGGTTGCGGTATAGCCGGCTGCGGCGACCGCCCCAGAAGCCCAATCTCCAGCCCAAATTGACAACACAATAACCGCAGCAACTTCATTCGCTTTTCTAACAGTTTCTGCATCACCGGTTGACCAGGCATACGCACCGCCGAAGGTGGGACTCGTAAGTGCCACAAGTGTCAACACCCCGCCTACCCGATACGTCTTCCCTCCCAGATAGATTTTCGAATTCGCGATATCCTTCAAAAGATCGCGAGTAATCGCAGCGATCTTCCGCTTGCTCCAGAACGGCCGGTAGCCCGTCGGGTCCGTATAGCACAGCGGGTTATTCATCACATACGAGTAGCGGTTATAACTCTGCAAATTCTCCGGCATTGAAACAGTCGGGTCGGCTTGCATCATTCTTCCCAACGTCGGGTCGTACCAGCGTCCGTTCATGTTGACGAGACCGACCGAGTCGGCCATCTCGTGCCCGGTGTAGCCGTGGTGCGTGATGTTCGAGGTGAGCTGTGTGGTTGAGTCGGTGCCGATGGCATTGCGGCGTTTGCCCCACGCGTCGTAGCCCAGGCGTTCGGCGACCGCGCCGTCTTCCTTGGTGATCACGTCCACCGAACCTAAATGGTCGGTGTGCAGATAACGCGTGTAAGTGCTGTTGATCTTGGCGGTGTTGTCGCGCTTCACGACATACATGGCCACCGGCTTGCCGCCCGCGTAGATGAAGTGTTTGTATTCGTCGATGGTGCCCTTGGTTTCTTTTTCGAAGTGCGTGCCGGCGTCCCAACGCGGGTTGAGGTAAACCGTTTTGTTGGCGGTGCCTTCGGTCATCGCGAAACGCACGTGCTCGGGATCGTAGTAATAGCTTTGCGAGACCGTGCCCAGCGTGACCGACTTGGGCAGGTTGAAGCTCGTGTAAGTCAGCGTGCGACCAGCACCGCTGGTGAGGTTGCCGTTGTTGTCATAAGCATACGCAGGGGCCACCACGCCGTTAATGGTGCCGGTGACTTTGGTCACCGCGTGCGGACGCACGGTGGCGCTGCCGTAGGTGTAGGTGCCCACGCCGGTTTTCGTGAGCATGTTGCCCAGGCTGTCGTAGCTGAACGCCTTGCTCGCGCCGCCGGTGATGTTGGC
>JACQEQ010000150.1 GCA_016200445.1 Gammaproteobacteria bacterium
GGATGTTGTAGTTCTTCCACGTGTTGGTCGACAGCGTGTAAATCGACAAGCCACCGCCATAGGTGCCGACCGCCAAACGGTCATTATCCAACTTGCTCAGATGAAACACGCCGTTCGAAATCAGGCTGCCAGTGCTCACGTCAAAGGTTTTGAATTCGTCTTTACTCACGTCATAACGCACCACACCACCCGACGTGCCGACCCAGACGATGTTCCCGTCCGCCAACATCCCTTTTACGTTGCGATTACCAACTCGAAAATGGGTAAACCCGGGAGCGACAGTATCGCCGTCAAACTGTGGCGGCATAGACGGATGATTCGCTGGCAGCGCGCCGGGTTGCGCCGGCAACGCTCCTGCAACCGGCAATTGCGCCTGCGGTGCAACCGTAGTGGCCACCGCAGGTGTTTGTGCTGCTTGGCGCATACCTAAGGTGTATGCACCCGCGACCACCGCCCCAGTCACCACCACAATAATTGCTATGCCCTTTGCATCTATATTCACAACGTCCTCCGATTCAAATTCGTCGCTGATCAGCGAATAGTTTATTGCGCCATCGCGGTAGCTGCGGCACGTGTCAGCAGACTTACACCCCCACGGGTGCCCGCCCAAACATCGCCATTCGCCATCGCGGCGATGCAGTAAATGTTGTCGTCGAGCAGGCCATCTTGTTTATGCAGCGTGGTCCAGGTCTTGCCATCATAGCGAGTTAAGCCACCGCTGGTACCAAACCACATGACGCCGCTGGGTTCACGCGCAACGCTATAGACAATGTCGCCACCTAAACCGTCTTTGGTGGTGTAATTGGTCCAGGTCTTGCCATCAAAGCGTGCGACGCCACCACCCCACGTGCCCGCCCATAACACGTCATCAGGCGTCATTAAAAGATTAAAAACATAATTGGGATTGTAGGTCGGCTTACCCTGCATCAACACACTCAGATCATGCCGTGAACGTGTGCCAAGACCGGTGTTGGGACTGGCCGGAAGATTGTCCGCATTGGGCGCACCCAGACCATCTGCGTGGGTCCAAGCTTTCCAGGTTTGGCCGTCGAACATATTGATCCCGGCCTCGGTACCTACCCAAACCTGGTCTTTGGAATCGATTGCCAATCCGTAGATCCACTCGTTTACCAATTCTTTCAAGTAGGTTTTAAAGGTTCCCGTCTTGACATCCAATGCGCTTAATCCCGCCCAGGTCCCTATCCACAACGTGCCGGCGCGTTGTTCCGTAAACGAATACACCCAATAGTCGGCCAGCCCATGCATCGGGAAATAGGTTTGCCATTTGGTGCCGTTGTAACGCGACACACCTCCGCCATTGGTACCAAACCACTTCTCGCCGCGACTGTCGACGAAAATGGAAAACACATATTCGTTCGCCATACCGCTGTCGCGCGTAAAGTTGTTACGCATATTAAGCGTGGCAAGATCCACTTCGATGACACCCACCGATGTGCCAACCCACAGCGCATTGCTACGCGGGTCCATGGCGAGGGAACGCACGTAGACATTTTCGCCGACGTTAAACGTTTCTTTCGCATGATAGCCCTGCGCAGCAGCCACCGGCGCGGCGCTCGGCACGGCGGGTGGTACCGTTGGTGCGTTTTTAGGATCTGAACAGCCGACGATGACTAGCGTCACACTGCATACGGTCAATAACGAAAGTATCTGGCGCAGCATCAGAACATCGTCCGCAGGTAGGCAATAATGTCGAGAATCTCAGCATCTTTAATCTGCCCCTGAAAACCCGGCATTACTCCTTTGCCGTTTTTTATCGTCCGCATCAACATCGGGTCGGTGCTTGAAATGACGACTTCGCCACGTGAAAAATTCGGCACGCCGATCAACTTGCTTTCACCACGCTCACCGTGACAGGTCATACAAAAGCGTTCGTACGGTGCTTTGCCGTTGAAAGGATTCCCTGCATATGCCGAATGAAAACTTGCCAACGCAAACAACATCCCCGCTAAACCGATCCGCGTGTTTCCCCGCATAAATCCCCCTGTCTGTCGTTACGGAGTGACCGCATTAATGACAACATCGACCGGCTTGTTGCCGCCCAACGCCACGGTATCACTCTGGCCTTGCAGATCGCCGCTCTGTGGCATGGCGTTACCGCTTTTGGAAATGCGCGCACCGACGACGACTTGCTGAAAATTGGATAGCTTCATCGCCGGATTCATTGCCAGCGAATCGTCCAAGGTGTAGGTAATCGGCAAGTCCTTCACTTGTTTGCGCACAATCGCCAACGGCATGCGTGGCCCCTGCGCTGCGCGCGCAAAAATAAACACGGTGTCGGTCGGCGCGGCTTTCGCAGTAAGCGCAGGATTTAATTTCACCGTGCCGGTAATCTTTGCCGTGCCGCCCGCTGTTGTTGCCGCACGTGCCGGTGCTGCCGTCGAGGTGGCCGCCGCCGACGGTACCGGCATACCACTTTGCGCCATCAAATCTTGAATCTCGCCGATGTTGCGCTTCATCTGCTCGTAATTCTCAGAACCCGGCGGGAACACCTGCATAAGTTTTTCAAAATAGCCCAGCGCATTGGTGTAATCTTTTTCTTCGTAGGCCGCCGAACCGGCCAACCACAGCGACTTCTCATGGAAGGGTTGCAATGTCAGCGCCTTTTTCACTAATTCATACGGCTTGCCTTTCATGCTGCGCCCGCTGGCCATCGCCACCGTGTCGGCGTAGTCGGCCAGCACATCTGGCTCGGTCTCGCCGATGATCTCAACGACCTTGCCGTAGGATTGCGCCGCCTCGTTGTAGCGCTTTAAAAAATAATACGAGCGGCCGAGCATCGACCAGCCTTCAGCGTCGGCTGGATTTTTCGCCAAGCGCTCTTTCAACTGCACCACCATCGTTTCAATCGTACCTTGATGCGCCTCAGTATCTACTTTGGGCTGCGCAGTTTCAGGATGCAGCGCGGCGAAACCTCCGCCCAGGTGTTGATATAAGGAGACAGTGATTGCGGGGATCGCAATGGTGACGATCGCAGCAACAATCAGACTTGCATTGACCGACACCTTCGAAACACTACGCGCGGGACTTGCTACATCCTCTAACAAGCTGCGCTCCAATTCCTGGCGTGCGCGATCGTACTGATCTTGACTCAATACACCAATACGCAAATCGGCATCGAGTTCGGCAATTTTATCTTTAGCGATTTCAACGTTCAGCGTGTCGCGCACTACTTCTCGTTGCACATTGTTGCGGTTTAATAATGGCGGCAACAAAAATAGCAACGCGGCGATGATTAAGCACACCGCCACCACCCAAAATACGGTCATGATTTTGTTCCCTGTTTGCCTGCATGCAGCAGGTCGTCGATTTTCTTGGTGTCTTCTGCAGTCAGCGGCGCGGCGTCAAGCACGCGCTTCCGCCGGCTACGTAAAGTGATGAACAATACCGACAAGCCGATCACGATCAACAGGCCGGGGCCGAACCATAAAAAATACGTCGTTGGTTTCATCGGTGGCTTGTAACGCACAAAATCGCCGTAACGTTCCACCATATAATTCACCACTTCTTCGTTCGTCGTGCCAGAATGCAACATCTCGCGCACCTGATTTTTTAGGTCGATGGCCAGCTCGGCATGCGAGTCGGCAATCGTTTGGTTTTGGCACACCAGGCAACGCAATTCAGAAGACACCGCATCCACACGTTTTTCCAACACGGGATCTTGTGCCAAAGTTGCTGCTTCTTTAGCGAACCCCGGCAGAGTGATCATCAACATCAGCACCGCAACGAGTGCGGCGCCCGGAAGCAAACGGTTTACGCGCATTTCTTCATTACCTTTTTCATTTCAGGCGACTCGGTCGATTCATCTTTGCCCAATAATTGCGTCAACGGTGTCAGGCATTCGCTGAGAATCGTCGGCGTCACCGGTCCGATGACTTTGTGACGAATCACACCCTGCTTGTCGATGACAAAGGTTTCCGGCACGCCGTACACGCCGTAGTCGATACCGACATGGCCATCGAAATCCGCCAAACTAAATACATAGGGGTTGCCGAATTGCGTGAGCCACTGCTTGGCATCATCGGGCCGGTCTTTGTAGTTCAACCCGTAAATCGCCAAGTCGCCACGTTTAGACATTTGCACCAGCAATGGATGTTCCTGACGGCAGGCAACGCACCACGAGGCCCACACGTTCAGCATCCACACCTTGCCAAGATTGTCCTTGGGCGAAAACGTCGCCTGAAAATCTTGCAATTGCGACAGTTTGAAATCCGGCGCCGGATTATTGATGAACGGCGACGGAACTACGCGCGGATCCAGATGCAAACCTACGTACAAAAATCCACCCAAGACGACGAACAGAACGAGCGGAACAATAAAACGCATCATGTGCTCTTGGCCTCCGCTGCTGCAGGCGCACCCAATGGAGGAACGGCAGGCGCTGCTGACGCAATTGCATCGCCCGACACCTTGGCGACCAAGCGATAGCGCCGGTCACTAATGGCAAGGAACCCACCAAAGGCCATGAACAATGCACCGGCCCAAATCCAATCCACAAAGGGTTTGTAATACACGCGCACACTCCACGCTCCACCCGGCAACGGCTCGCCCAATGAAACGTATAAATCGCGGAATAATCCGGTATCGATGCCGGCTTCAGTCATTGGCATGGTTTGTACCAGATAAGTACGTTTTTCCGGGAACAGCGTGGTCACGACTTTGTCGTTGCGCGTGATCAAAAACTGGCCGCGATGCGCGTTGTAATTCACGCCCTGGATTTCAGTAGTGCCGTCAAAACGAAATAGGTAACCGTTTATGTTTACCGTTTCACCGACATCCATGCGCATGTCTTGCTCGGACTCGTAGTTCTTCACCATGGTGACACCGAGCACGCACACCGCCACGCCCAAATGCGCGAACACCATCGCGTAGTAGCTGCGGCCCAAGGTACGCAGACCAGCGCCGACGTCGCCTTTGCCCGCAGTACTAGCGCGCGTCCACACATTCAGCCCAGTAGAGAAAATGACCCAGAACGCCATGAAAAAGCCGAGCATCGCCAACACTTTCCACTCGCCGGCCCATAGCGGCATCAATGCCGCCAACGCAATTGCGGCAACGAAGGGAATGCGCAAGGTCTGCGCAAGCTCCGGCAACTCAGCCTTCTTCCAGCGCGCATACGGTGCGATGCCAATTAATAACGTTACAAAAAAAGCCAAGGGTACGAACACGACATTAAAATAGGGCGGGCCAACTGAAATCTTACCCATACCCAAACCATCGAGCAGCAACGGATAAAGCGTGCCAAGCAAAACTGTACCTGCCGCCACCGCAAGGATGATATTGCCCGCCAGCATGAAGGTTTCGCGCGACACCAAGCCGAATGCACCGCCCAAACCAACCTTCGGTGCGCGCCAAGCGAACAAGGTTAACGACGTGCCGATGACAATCACGAGATACGCCAGTATGAACACGCCGCGTTCCGGATCGGTGGCGAACGCATGCACCGATGTCAAAACACCGGAGCGAACCAGGAAGGTACCCAGCAAACTCAACGAAAATGCAGAGATAGCTAACAATACCGTCCAGTTTTTAAAACCACCGCGTTTTTCAGTCACGGCGAGCGAATGAATCAATGCTGTTCCCACCAACCAGGGCATGAACGACGCGTTTTCAACCGGGTCCCAAAACCACCAGCCGCCCCAACCCAATTCGTAATAGGCCCACCAGCTGCCCAGCGCTACACCGACGCTCAAAAACATCCATGCGACGATCGTCCACGGCCGTGACCAGCGCGCCCAGGCGGAATCTAACCGGCCGCTCAACAGAGCTGCAATCGCAAACGAAAACGCCACCGAGAAACCGACATAGCCCATGTAGAGCATCGGCGGATGAATGATTAAACCAGGATCTTGCAGCAGCGGGTTGAGCTCACGGCCGTCCAGAGCGGCGGGAATCAAGCGGTCGAAGGGGTTGGAGGTAAACAGCATGAAGGACAGGAAACCAATCGACACAAAACCCATCACGCCCAGCACGCGCGCCACCATGTCGACCGGCAAGTTGCGGCTAAACACGCTGACCGCAACCATCCACAACGACAGGAACAA
>JACQEQ010000030.1 GCA_016200445.1 Gammaproteobacteria bacterium
AATGGCACCGAGGTCCCGATCGAAATCGGCCTGAATCCAATCAAAACCGCAGCTGGCGTGTTCGTCCTCAGTGCAATCGTCGATCTTTCCGAACGCAAACGGCTCGAAGCACGTTTTCGCGCCACCCTCGAATCCGCGCCCACCGCCATGCTGATGATAGATAGCAAAGGCTGTATCGCGCTCGTCAATCTGGAAACCGAAAAGCTGTTTGGCTACCCACGCATCGAGCTGCTGGGGCAAGCCATCGAAATATTGGTTCCGGAACGGTTTCGCACCGGCCATCCGCAACAGCGCAATGACTTCTTCGCCACTCCCGAAGCGCGGCGTATGGGCGAGGGTCGTGACCTTTACGGGCTGCGCAAAAACGGCAGCGAATTCCCGGTCGAAATCGGATTAAGTCCGGTGGAGATGGACGACGGAACCTACGTATTGAGCACTATTGTTGACATTACCGAGCGTAAACACTTGGAGGAGCGTTTTCAATTGCTGATCGGCGGCGTCACCGAATACGCCATCATCATGCTGGATCCCCACGGCCTGGTCGTGAGCTGGAATCATGGTGCACAGCGTATTAAAGGCTATCGCGCCGATGAAATTATTGGCCGCAGCTTTGTCTGCTTTTACACCCCCGAGGAGATCGCAGATGGCGTTCCACAACGCGTGTTGAAAGAAGCGCAAGCCAAGGGCCAGGTTGAAGAGGAAGGTTGGCGGGTGCGCAAGGACGGATCGCGCTTTTGGGCCAACATGTTGCTCACGGCGCTGAAAGATAAAACCGGTAACCTGGAAGGCTATTCGAAAATTACCCGTGATTTAACCGACCGTAAGCGCCAGGAACAGCGTCTGCGCGCCACGGTCGAGTCGGCACCCACCGCAATGATCATGCTCGACCCCGCAGGCCAAATTATTCTGGCCAACAAAGAAGCAGGACTCTTATTTAGCTACGCACCGGCCGAGCTGTTGAATAATCCGGTGGAAATTTTAGTGCCGATGAAATTCAGAACCGGCCACGTAAGTTTACGTAACGGATTTTTCGCCGCACCCAATGCCCGGCGTATGGGAGCGGGGCGTGATCTTTATGGTATACGCAAGGATGGCACCGAGTTTCCGGTGGAAATCGGTTTGAATCCGGTGGATACCGGCGAAGGTATATTCGTGCTCGCGGCAATCGTCGATATTTCGGAACGCAAGCGCCTGGAGTCCGCGCAACGCCAGCTTAACGACGAACTCGACCGTCGCGTGAAACAACGCACCGCCGAACTCGACCGTTCCAACGAAGCCTTGGTCAAAAGCAACGTGGAGTTGCAGCAGTTCGCGTATATCGCCTCGCACGATTTGCAGGCCCCGTTGCGCGGCATCATCGGTTTTTCGCAAGTGTTGCGCAAACGTTATCAAGATCAGCTAGACCCTGAAACGGAGATGTTGTTCACCCGCATCGCCGACGGGGTGACGCGGATGCAGACATTAATCAACGACCTATTAACCTATGCGCGCGTCGAGTCGCGTTCGCGGCCGTTTGAACCCTGCAAATTGAACGAAATTTTTGACGATGCAGTGAATTTGCTGGACTCGTCGATTCGCGATTCGGCGGCGCAAATAACGCGGAGCGATCTCCCGGTTGTGTCCGGGGACCGGCCGCAACTGGTTCAGCTCCTGCAAAATTTAATCGGCAACGCGATCAAATACCACGGCGAGCTTCCGCCGCGTGTAGACATCGCGGCCACGCGTACGAATGGCGACTGGGACATTTCGGTACACGACTGCGGCATCGGCATCGATCCA
The DNA here is from genome assembly GCA_016200445.1 of Gammaproteobacteria bacterium. Taxonomy (GTDB): domain Bacteria; phylum Pseudomonadota; class Gammaproteobacteria; order SG8-11; family SG8-11; genus UBA6921. The sequence goes on from JACQEQ010000030.1 coordinate 1,780, forward strand.
AAACATCACGAGCGCATCTTTGAAATTTTTCGCCGCCTGCACACCGCGCAAGCCTATCCCGGCACCGGAATTGGGCTCGCCATCTGCCGGCGCATCGTGTCACGGCATGCCGGCAAACTCTGGGTCGAATCTACCGCAGGCCAGGGCAGCACCTTTCACTTCACGCTTAACGCAGCAGAAAAGGAACACTCATGAGCAATGACATCGACTTGAAACGCGTGCGTGCAGTAGACATTTTGCTGGTCGAAGACAATGAAGCGGATGTGGTTCTGACACAATTGGCCTTCAAGGAGTCCAAGCTCCTCATCAACATGGACACGGTGGAGGATGGCGAAAAATGCATGGCCTACTTGCGTAAACAAGAACCCTACGGCAACGCGCCTACACCGGATTTAATTCTGCTTGATCTGAATTTACCGGTGATGGACGGGCGGGAGGTATTATCGGAAATTCTGAAGGATGAAGCACTGCGTAAATTGCCGGTGGTGATCTTAACGACGTCGCGCTCCGACAGCGACCTGCAGGCCATGTACAACTTGCGCTGTAATTCCTACATCACCAAACCCATCGACTTCGAACAGTTTCACCGCGTAGTGAAAAGTTTGTGCGAATACTGGTTCACGGTAGTCACGCTGCCGCCAAAAAAATAGTGAGGTTAGCCCTACCGTTAAAATTCCTTAGCGCCACCATGAAACACTAAGCTTGGCACGCCAGACGCGCCGACGCGGATACGGGTAATACTGGCGTTCGCAACCTGGATACGAAACATGCTCTCGAACGGGATGTCGAGCACATGGCGCAAAATCATGCGAATCACCCC
>JACQEQ010000155.1 GCA_016200445.1 Gammaproteobacteria bacterium
CCGATGCATTTTCGCGTGGGCATCAACGCCGGCGATATGTTGGCCGGCTACATCGGTTCGGCCGAACGAGTGCAATACACGGTGGTCGGCGACGCCGTCAATGTGGCATCACGCTTGTGCTCGGCCGCAACCGCAGATCAGATCTTGATCACCGAAGACACCTTGCAGATGCAAGGCTTGGCCGACAAGTTGTTGGTCGTGCCTTATCAATCCATTCATGTACGTAACAAATCGCAACCCTTGAGCACATATTTTGTAAACGATGTGCGCCCCTTTTACGCGTCGGCCATGGAGCGGCAAATTAAAAACGCACTGCTTGCATTGAGCAAGGTGGGTTGAAATGAAGGTGTGGCGTTGGGGGTTGGCCGCCACAGGTGTCGCGTCTTTGATGGCTTGTGTTGGTTCTACGCAATATCGCTTTGATGAGAACGACAGCGATCTATTTACTGCCAGTCCTGCCAGTCCGGTGCAATTATTCGCAAAACCAAAAGATCAAGTCCAGGCGCCAACGCTCGCGTCGCTCATTAACTCGCAACACTACGCAGACGCAATCGAACTGATCGAGCGCGATATACGCGCACACGACACCCCAGAAACGCGCCAGCAATTGGCGCAAGTCACCAAGCTGGCGGATTACTACGACAAAGTGGTTGGTGCGGATATCGAGGATGCGGTTAGCAAGCAGGACTGGAACACGGTTTATCGGTTGCTGGACCAGGCCACAGCCTTATACCCGCAAGGCGCAGCGGTGCGCGAATGGCGCAGCGCGCTCGCAGCGCATCGGCAAGTACGCGCCGACGATTTGAAAGTTTCGTTGCTAATGGAGCGTGCCGCGTGGCTGCTTCAGTCGCGTACAGTGTTGGAAGAATTGGTAAATTTGGAGCCGCGCAATACAGTAGCAACGGGTAAGCTCGATGAGGTGCGCAGCGAAGCGCAAAGTCTAGCGATGCGGCTTTCCAAAATAGGCATCGCCGCATTGACGAACAAAGATCTGGAGTTGGCGGAACGCTGCTTGACCCTTGCCGACCGGCTGCACCCGATCGCCGAAAACATCCTTGCATTAGAGCGTCTTGATCGTGCTCAGCTTGAAGTGACGCAAGAAAAACGCAAGCAGCGCTTACGTGAGGAGCAAGAGCAGGCGCGCCGCGATGCGGAAAAGCGCAAGCAGTCGCTGCATGCTGTGGAAGAGCGCCAACAACAACAGAGTCGTCATATGGTGGACGACATCAATGCCACGCTTGCGAAAGGCGATTTACTGCGCGCGCAGGCAATGCTCGAACAATTGCGCGGCGCCGACAAAAATAATTCGCAAATCCCGGTTCTGGAGCAAACGCTCGCTGGTGCAATTGCGGCTCGCGTCGATGAGCTGTTGGAAAAAGGCAATACTTTGTATAGCAACGGGGATATCGAGCAAGCCAAAACGGTTTGGGAAGAAGCGTTGCTGCTTAACCCGGGTAGCACGCGTGCCCGGGCGCGCGTTGCACGTGCACAGCAAGTGTTGAGCAATTTACGTGAACAGCAGCAGAAAAAAGCCTCGAATTGATCGTTACTTTCCCCGCAGCTCATCCCCGGCGCTTGGTTTTACCGAGCACGAAGGTTATAGTTTGCGCCTCAACAAAACCCTCCGTGGGAGAGTGCGGCCCACGCCGCCGCCGAAGGCGCAACCCGCTCGGAATCGCTCAGGCCAAAGGACCGCGGAAGGACGTTGACTCTGGAGAGTGATCGCAGGGCAGGTTGATTTATGTCAACACCCGCAGCGATCCACCGACGGGGCTCAAGCTCTCAGGTAACCGGACAGAGGGGCGACAGAATGCAAAACGTATTCTGTCGCCCTTTTTTTGTTTCTAACGTTCGGAGAAATAATCATGGGTCAACGCACGCCGCTGTACGCCACGCATGTCGCGCAGCACGCCAAGATGGTGGATTTTGGCGGCTGGGACATGCCGATCAATTACGGCTCGCAAATCGAAGAGCATCATCAGGTGCGGCGCGACGCGGGCATGTTCGACGTTTCACACATGACGGTGTTGGACTTGCGCGGGCCGCGCGTGCGCGAGTTTCTGCGCTATTTACTGGCTAATAATGTTGACCGGCTGAAAGACTCCGGCAAGGCGCTGTATAGCTGCATGCTCAACGAGCGCGGCGGGGTGATCGACGACCTGATCGTGTACTTCATGGACGAGAGCTGGTTCCGCATGGTCGTGAACGCCGCCACGCGCGACAAAGACATCGCGTGGATCACCAAACAAGCGCAGGCATTTAACGTCGCAGTAACCGAACGCGGTGAGCTTTCGATGATTGCGGTGCAAGGTCCGAACGCGCGCGCCAAAGCGCATCAGGTATTAGGTAAAGCCGCAGAGGGAGCGCTGAGTGACATTGGCGTGTTTTTTGCGCGCACGGTCGGCGAGATGTTCGTCGCGCGCACCGGTTACACCGGCGAAGACGGTTACGAAATTATTTTACCGGCCACGCAAGCAGTTAATTTGTGGAAGCAATTGTTTGAAGCGGGAGTTAAGCCGATTGGTTTGGGCGCGCGCGATACGCTGCGGCTGGAAGCCGGTATGAATTTGTACGGCTCGGATATGGACGAAACCCTCACGCCGCTGGAAGCCGGTCTGGCGTGGACGGTCGGCTGGAATCCGCCCGAGCGCAATTTCATCGGCCGCGCGGTGCTCGATGCGCAGCGCACTACGCCGCACCGGCAATTCGTCGGTTTGGTGCTGAGCGACAAAGGCGTGCTGCGCAACCACCAAAAAGTTTTAGCCGGCGGCAAAGAAATCGGTGAAATCACCAGCGGCAGCTTCTCGCCGACGCTCGGCAAGGCGATTGCGTTCGCGCGCATCGACGCCGGAGTCACCGGCGAATGCGGTGTGGACATGCGCGGCAAGGTGCTGAGCGTGACTATTGTAAAACCGCCGTTTGCGCGCAATGGCAAAGCCTGCGTGTAGCACGCACGAATCATTTTTGAACAACCACCTACCATCGAGGCTGCTATGAGTAACATCCCGCAAAATCTGAAATACACCAAAACCCACGAGTGGGTGCTCGTCAACGCCGACGGCACCGCGACGGTAGGCATCACCGACTATGCGCAAGACTTGCTGGGCGACATCGTGTTCATCCAAACGCCCGACATCGGCAATAACGTGAAAGCATCGCAGGATTGCGCGGTGGTCGAGTCGGTCAAGGCGGCGTCGGATATTTATGCGCCCATCGCCGGCACGATCACGGCGGGCAATGCAGCGTTGAGCGCGGAGCCTGAAATTGTCAACAAAGACCCCTTCGGCGTCGGCTGGATTTTCAAAATGAGCATCGCCGACAAGGGCGAGCTAGACAAATTACTGACGCCCAAACAATACGCAGATCACGTCGCGTCCGAAGCACACTGAGAGTCATATCATGCCGTTTATTCCGCACACCCAAGCCGATGTCAGCGCGATGCTCGACGCCATCGGCGCACGCAGCATCGACGATTTGTTCGACGAAATTCCCGCCGCGCTGCGCAGTGCCGCGTTGCAGCACGTGCCCGAAGGCATGAACGAAATGCAGGTCGGGCGCTTGATGCGCGCACGCGCGGACCAGGACGGCACGCCGCTGTGCTTCATCGGCGCGGGCGCATACATGCATCACATCCCGGCTGCCGTGTGGGAGTTGACCACGCGCGGTGAGTTTTACACGGCTTACACGCCTTACCAGGCGGAGGCGAGTCAGGGCACGCTGCAATTGCTCTACGAATACCAGACCATGATGACCAGCCTGACCGGCATGGATGTGTCAAACGCGTCGATGTACGACGGCGCGTCGAGTCTGGCCGAAGCGGTGTTGATGGCGGTGCGGGTGAATCGCACCTCCAAGAGCAAGCGCGTGCTGGTGCCGCGCACCGTGCATCCGTTGTATCGCAAGGTCGCGCAAGCAATTGTCAAGAACCAGGGTATCGTGCTCGAAGAACTGGATTATGATCGCGCCGGCGGTTTCATCGATCCCGCCGCGTTGCCGAAAGAGCCGGGCGATTTCGCGGCGCTGGTGATTCCGCAGCCGAACTTTTTCGGCGTGCTGGAAGAAGTCGATGCGTTGACCGATTGGGCACAGCAGCACAAAGCACTGGTGATTGCGGTGGTGAATCCCACGTCGCTTGCGATGCTCAAGCCGCCCGGTCAATGGGGCACGCGCGGCGCCGACATCGCGTGCGGCGATGGCCAGCCGCTGGGTGCGCCACTGTCCTCGGGCGGGCCGTATTTCGGTTTCATGTGCTGTAAGCAGGAGCACGTGCGCCAGATGCCGGGACGCATTATCGGCCGCACCGTCGATCTCGACGGCAAGCCCGGCTTTGCGCTCACGTTGCAGGCGCGCGAACAACATATCCGCCGCTCCAAGGCGACGTCGAACATCTGCACTAATCAGGGTTTACTGGTCACGGCCGCGACCATTTACATGTCGCTGGTCGGCGCCGAAGGTTTGGAGCGCGTCGCGGCTGCCTGTCATGCCAACACCCGCGCCCTGACCGGCAAGCTGTGCGCGCTGCCGGGCGTTACACCGCTATTCGATCGACCGGTGTTTCATGAGACGGCATTGCGGCTGCCGTCGCCGGTAAGCGCGGTTCTTGACAAGCTGGCGGCGCAGAATATTCTCGGCGGGTACAGTCTGCACGACGACTACCCTGAATTAGGCGACGCGCTGCTGGTCTGTGCAACTGAAGTTCATGCGAATGAAGACTTTGAGTCGTTCGCGTCATCACTTAATGCCGCGCTGCGGCGTTAATCCACACACGGAGGACACTGTCATGGCAAAAGTTACGCACAACGGAAAGCCGGTCAACACCAACGGCGAATTGCCTGCAAAAGGTAGTCAGGCACCAAATTTTCACTTGGTCGACGCCAGTCTGAATGATGTGTATTTGGAAACCTACAAGGGCAAGAAAAAGTTGATCAACATCGTGGTCAGTCTCGACACGGGCATTTGCGAGCGTTCGGCAAAAACCCTGGCCGAAGTCGCGCCGCGCCACACTGATACCGTGTTTCTGACTGTGTCGGCGGACTTGCCGTTCGCGCAGGCGCGGGCGTGCAAACCCGGTACCGCACCCAACGCATTTACGCTGTCGATGATGCGTTCGCGCAACTTCGCGAAAGACTATGGCGTGCTGCTGACCGACGGAGTGCTCGCCGGTGTCTGTTCGCGTGCGGTGGTGGTATTGGATGTCAACGACAAAGTGCTCTACACGCAGTTGGTGCCGGAAATTGCGAGCGATCCGAATCTGGATGCGGCGATTGCAGCATTGAAGTAGTCACTAACGTTTCGTACGGTAGCAGCGGGCAGCAATGGCACACACAAGCGTGTTCGAACCGGCTCCGCGCGCGCAACTCGCGCGCTGGGCCGGCTGGTATTTTCTCGTCAACGCCGGTGTGCTGTTGCTGTTATCGCTGCGCTATTTTTCCGCAGCAAGTTTGCCTGAAGGTATATTTGCGCGGGTATTTTCAGTATTAGCCGCGACCGGGCACTTCGCGTCGTTCGCGTTGATCGGCGTTCTCATCGCGCTGCCGTTGATTTTGCTGGTGCCGCGCAAGGGCGCGGTGTTTGCGTTTGCGCAAGTGTTCATGGCGCTGGTGCTGCTGGCCGTGATCATCGACACCTTTGTGTTTGCCCAATACCGCTATCACCTCAACGGCATGGTGCTTGACTTATTACTGGGCGGCGCCGCGCTGGAAATTTTTACTTTCTCCGGTGTGGTGTGGTTGCTGTTCGTGTTGTTGTTGCTGGGTTGCTTCGCCGCGCAGTGGTGGTTAGGGCGCCGATTATGGAATTGGACGCAACGTACACAGCGCAACAATTACGGTTTCATCGTTGCTGCCGTATTAGCCAGCGTATTTGCGACCGAGAACGTCGTGTATGCATGGGCGGATGCGAGCGCCTATACGCCCATCACCAAACAGATTCGTGTCTTGCCTGGCTACGCGCCGCTCACTGCGAAAAAGTTTTTCGACCGCTTTGGTTTGAGCAGTGCGCCGGACACGGCGGCCGCGCTGAATTTCCAACGTAACAGCAGCTTGGTGTATCCCGCGCACGCGCTGCAATGCACCGCACCGGTAGCACCGTTGAATATTCTGTTCATCCTGATCGATGCGTGGCGCTTCGATGCGCTTACGCCCGAAGTTACGCCTAATATTTACCGGCTGGCAGCTTCCAGCTGGCGTTTTGAAAATCATTTCAGCGGCGCGAATTCCACGCGCACCGGCGTGTTCAGCCTGATGTACGGCATCCCCGGCACCTACTGGCATGCGATGCTTGCCGAGCAGCGCGGTTCAGTGTTGATCGAGGAGCTCGTACATGACAATTACCGCATGGGTATCTTCGGCAGCGCCAAGCTCACCAGCCCGGAGTTCGACCGCACCGTGTTTGCGCCGGTGAAAAATTTGCGTACCCAATCGCAAGGCGACTCGCCCAGCGCACGCGATCAGAATATTACCGACGAATTCCGCGCGTTTCTCGACCGGCCGGAAATCGCGCGTCAACCCTTCTTTGGCTTTTTATTTTACGACTCACCGCACGGCTACGATTTCCCGGCCAATTATCCGTTGCCGTTTACGCCGTCGTGGGCACAGGTGAATTATTTGGCGCTGAACAACGATTCCGATCCGCTGCCGTTTGCCAATCGCTATAGGAATTCCGTGCACTACACCGACAGTCTGGTGGGGCAGGTGCTCGACAAATTACGCGCGCAAAACCTGTTGGACAAAACCATCGTCGTCGTGACCGGCGACCATGGTCAGGAATTCAACGACAACAAGCTCAACTACTGGGGTCACAACAGCAACTTCTCGCGTTACCAAACCCAGGTGCCGTTGCTGATTCGCTGGCCCGGCCAGGGCGCGCAGCGTTATACGCATCGCACCAGCCATTTTGATGTGGTGCCGACGTTGCTGCACGATGCATTAGGATGCACGAACCCCACGCACGATTACAGCAGCGGCTTGCGCTTGAGCGAAGTCGACGGACAGCGCTTATTGATATTGTCAAGCTACGAACAGTTCGCCGTGGTGGAGCCGACGCGCACTGCGATCGTCGACGAGCTGGGCAGTATGGACGTGGTGGATGAGCGTTACCGTCCCAGCAACGACAAACTTGCACCGCCGCGTTTGGCGCAGGCGATGGATGAGATGGCACGATTCTATAAACGCTAAATGATTAGTGAGGTTAAAGCAGAGCGTCCCTTCCCCCTGCAAGGGGGAAGGAGAGGATGGGGGTGATGGTCTACAGCGTGCTTGCACCCCCCCCCCATCCCAGCCTTCCCCCTTGCAGGGGGAAGGAGTGCCTAATGTCGACGTTAACGATGTTTGCCTAGAGGATGGTGCCGCTAATGCGGCGGACTAAATGATCTACAGTTCCTCAATACTGAACGGAGTATCTATGCTGATTTTCGAACTTTCACAACCCGGCCGCGCCAACTTCGCGCAACTGCCTGTGGCAAGCGCGCCCGCCGATGACATCCCGGAAAAATTCCGGCGCAAAACGCGTTCGCTGTTGCCGCAAGTATCGGAGCTGCAAGCGGTGCGGCATTACACGCGCTTGTCGCAGAAAAATTTTTCCATCGATACGCATTTTTATCCGCTGGGTTCCTGCACCATGAAATACAACCCGCGTGGCTGCAACACGCTGGCGATGCTGCCGGAATTTCTCGCACGTCACCCCTTGGCGCCGGAGTCCCATAGCCAAGGCTTCCTCGCGTGCATGCATGACTTGCAGGAAATACTCAAGGACGTGACCGGCATGAAGGGCGTATCAATGGCGCCGATGGCCGGGTCGCAAGGTGAGTTCGCCGGGGTCGCGATGATCCGCGCATATCACGACGCCCGTGGCGATACCGCACGCAGCGAAATTCTGGTGCCGGATGCGGCGCACGGGACGAATCCTGCTACCGCAGCGATGTGTGGTTACACCGTCAAAGAGATTCCGACCAATGACCAAGGCGATGTTGACCTGGCTGCGTTGAAAGCGGCGGTGGGTCCGCACACCGCAGGCATCATGTTGACCAATCCGTCCACGCTCGGCGTCTTCGAGCGTAATATCGTTGCGATTGCGAAAGTCGTGCACGACGCGGGTGGTTTGCTGTATTACGACGGCGCCAATCTCAATGCCATCCTTGGAAAGGTCAAGCCCGGCGACATGGGCTTCGACGTCATTCACATGAACCTGCACAAAACCTTTTCCACACCGCACGGCGGCGGCGGGCCGGGCGCCGGTCCGGTCGGCGTCAGCGAACGCTTGTTGCCATTCATGCCGATTCCGGTCGTGACCAAAGAAGGCGAGAAATATCGCTGGCTCACCGAAACAGATCGGCCCAAAAGCATTGGCCGCATGTCGGCATTCGGTGGCAATGCCGGTGTGTTACTGCGTGCTTACATCTACGCGCGTTTGTTGGGTCGAGCGGGCATGCAACGCGTGGCCGAATATTCCACGCTCAATGCCAACTACCTAATGGCGCGCTTGAAGAAACTTGGTTATGCGATGGCCTTGCCGCAACGCCGCGCGACCCACGAGTTCGTCGTCACGCTCAAAAGCGAAGCGAAAGACTTACACGTCAACGCGATGGACTTCGCCAAGCGCCTGCTCGATTACGGCTTTCACGCGCCGACGACGTATTTCCCGCTGATCGTGCCGGAGTGTTTGCTGATCGAGCCGACCGAAACCGAATCGAAGGAAGCGCTGGATGGCTTCGTCGATGCGATGGGCAAGATTCGCCACGAAGCGCACAGTACGCCGGAAGTATTGAAAGGTGCGCCACATAGCTTGCCGGTCAAACGGCTCGACGATGTGAAAGCCGCACGTGAGCTCGATCTGGTCTGGAAAGCGCCGTGACACCTTCAGTTTTTCTTCCCCCTTTGAAAAAGGGGGACCGAGGGGGATTTTCATATCACTACGAAATACAAATCCCCCCTACCCCCCTTTTTCAAAGGGGGGGCATATTGCGCCATGCCTAAACCTGGAAAAACTGGCTTCACGCGTGTCATCAGCGCCACGGTTTATTCCTGGGCGGGGCTCAAGGCCACCTTTAAACATGAAGCCGCGTTTCGTCAGGAACTATTATTATGTATCGTCCTGGCGCCGGTGGCGTTGCGGGTCGCGCACACCGGCGTTGAACGCGCGTTACTGATCGGCAGCTTATTTTTGGTGTTGATGGTCGAATTGCTCAACAGCGCGGTCGAAGCTGCGGTGGACCGCATCAGCGACGAACATCACGAGCTCGCCGGGCGCGCCAAAGACATCGGCTCGGCAGCGGTGTTTGTTTCGCTGCTGAATGCCGCCGTTGTATGGGCGCTGGTCTTGACGTAATTTTACGAATATAAACAACCGGTGGGCCGTGTCCACCCTACAGAGGATTTCATAATGACGGCACTGATCTGCGGTTCCATGGCCTTCGACACCATCATGGTGTTCAACGACCGGTTCAAAAATCACATCCTGCCGGATCAAGTGCATATCCTGAACGTGTCGTTTCTGGTGCCGCAAATGCGCCGCGAATTCGGCGGCTGCGCGGGCAATATCGCCTACAACCTGAAATTGCTCGGCGAAAATCCATTGCCGATGGCGACTGTGGGCGGCGATTTTCAGCCTTACGCCGAATGGATGGATAAGCATGGCGTCGCACGTCAACATATCCGCACGGTCGCAGGCAGCTACACCGCGCAAGCCTTCATCACCACCGACATGGATGACAACCAGATCACCGCGTTTCATCCCGGTGCGATGAATCACTCGCATCAAAACAAAATCGGTGACGCCAAGGGCGTGAAACTCGGCATCGTTTCGCCGGATGGACGCGAAGGCATGATCGCGCACGCACAGCAGTTCGCCGATGCGAAGATTCCGTTCATTTTTGATCCGGGCCAAGGCATGCCGATGTTCGACGGTACCGACTTGCTGAATTTTATCGAGCAGGCGACCTACGTGACGGTGAACGATTACGAAATGCAGTTGCTGCAACAACGCACCGGTTTAGCTCCGCATGAAATCGCCGAACGCGTGGATGCGCTTATCGTCACGCTCGGCAGTAAGGGTTCGCATATTTACACCAAGAAGCATCGCCATGAGATTCCGGTGGTGACGCCCGCCGAAGTCAAAGATCCCACTGGCTGTGGCGATGCATTCCGCGCCGGACTGCTTTATGGGCTATTGCATGGCATGGATTGGGAAACCACCGGGCGCATCGCGTCGCTGCTCGGATCAGTCAAGATCGAGCACCACGGCACGCAAAATCACAAGTTCGCGCGTGCGGAATTCGATGCGCGTTTCGATAAGGCATTCGGCTACCATCTGTAGCAGCACGATTCATCGGGCTGTTAGTACTAAGGCCCGCGAACGCCGTCATCCTCACCTTCCCCCTTGCCGGGGGGCGCTTCTCCGGCCCGATATTAAGTCGAGGCCGTATTGTGGTACGCATCCAGCAACGATATCCAGTCGGCTTCGCCGAAGTAAAAATCCGGCCCCGCCGATTTCAATTTTTTTAACGAGCGATGCAGGCGTGCGAGATTTTCCTGTTGCCAGCGCGCGGCAGGTTCACGCAGCTCGCCCTTGTCAAAATCCGCCACATACAGGCTATTGTCCTTGCCGAGCAGAATGTTGTGCGCGTTCAAGTCGGCATGGTAGATGCCTGCATCGTGAAATTTGCGCAGCGTGATCCCGAGCGTACGCCAGCGAGTGACGTCCAGCCCGCGCGTGGTGAGCGCAGCGGCTAACGAGGCCGTGAACATAATGCGCCGCGTGATTAGATCGGCACGGTAGTAAGGGCCGGCACGCAGCACGCGCACCGCCACGGGTTGCGGCACGGGTAATCCTGTGTTCAGTATGTGGGCCAGTAAATGAAACTCGCGCCAGGCGCGGGTGCGTGCCAGGCCGGTCCACACATAACGGTCGTGCAGCAGGCCTGCGGCGAGTCCGCCGCGTCGATAGTGACGCAACACTAAGGGTTGGTCGTGATGCACAAAGAACCAAGTGGTGCCGCGACCCGGCGCGCTGCCGGTGAGCAGCCCGCGTGCCTGCAATATGCCGGGGTCGAAAATACCCGTGTCCGTCTCGCTCAGTGCATCGGCATCGTATAGGATGTGCTGGTTTTCGATGAAGCATTCGACGGGGCGCATGGAGGGTGATTCGCTGCTCGATGGTGAAATTGTGTGGACTGCGCCGGACAGTGTTCCTCCCCTCCTCATTTTCGAGGAGGGGTGCCCCGCAGGGGTGGGGTGGTCGTGGCGGGTGCGAAGGGAACATTAACCAAAACCACCCCGTCCGCTGCGCATCCACCCCTCCTCGAAAATGAGGAGGGGTGCCAAGCTGATTACGCGCCGACCAGTAAAGTGTTTACACCTGACGCATATAAATTAAATGCCGCTACCCTTTCAATCCCCGCCGACCACTTTATGCATACTGCGTCTGTCGGCGATCGGCGACGTGTGTCACACGCTTGCGGTGGTGCGCTCGATTCAAACCCACTGGCCGCAAACGAAAATCACCTGGATTATCGGAGCGCTGGAAGCGTCGCTGCTGGCGGATATTCCGGGCATCGAGTTTATCATCTTCGACAAGAAAAAAGGCTGGGCGGCGTTTGCCGCATTGCGGCATACATTGCGTGGCCGGCATTTCGATGCGCTGCTCGACATGCAAGTCGCGCTGCGCGCCAGTCTCGCCAGTCTGTTGATCACAAGCCCGCTGCGCATCGGCTTCGACCGTGCGCGCGCTAAAGATATGCAGTGGTTGTTTACCAATCATCGCATCGCCGCCCAACCACGCGAACACGCGTTGGATGCGTTGTTCGGCTTCGCGCACGTGTTAGGCGTGCGCGAGAAAATTCTGCGCTGGGATATACCGGTTCCCGGCGCCGCGCACGCATTTGCGCAACAGCAATTACCCGGCGAGCAAGCCACGCTGATCATCAGCCCGTGCTCCAGCGCGCGCGCGCGCAATTGGCGCAACTGGTCCGCACAGCGCTACGCGCACGTGGTGGACTACGCCGTGGAACGGCACGGCATGCGCGTATTGCTGACCGGCGGGCCGGCCAGGCTGGAGCGCGAATACGGCACGCAGATCGTGCAAATGGCACGGCATGCACCGCACAACCTGATCGGGCTAACTAATCTCAAGCAATTGCTCGCGTTGTTACAGAGGGGTACGGTATTGATTTCGCCCGACTCCGGCCCCGCGCACATGGCGACCTGCACCGGCACGCCGGTGATCGGTTTATACGCCACATCAAATCCGCTGCGCACCGGGCCGTATCTAAGCCAGCGCTGGGTAGTAAATAAATATCCCGAAGCATTACAGATCGAAGGCGGCAAGAGCGTGGCCGAAGTCAGTTGGGGCCGGCGCGTGCGCCGCCCGGATGCGATGGATTTGATTACGGTGGACGAGGTGACGCAAAAGCTGGATGAATTGATGGCGGCCCGGCAGCGCTGACGAGACCCGTTAGTGTTTGATTACAAAACGGTATCGCGTTAGCGCGCCCGTGCGATTCGAGAAAGCTGACCTATACTATTAGGTGCCAGGTTAGGTGGTGAGGCGCAGGGAGCGGCTACTCTTTGCAAGGTACCTCCCCTTGAAAAAGCAAGGAGAGGCGCTTGCGAAGCAATCGGGTTGGTTGCTCCGGCACAGAAGTATTCTAGAGCTTGCGTGAGAAAGGGCTGCGTCATGATTACCATTTCTAGTCACGTACTCTATTTACGAGCTGTGGCGCTCGGTCTAGTCATTTGTTCCGGGTGCGCCGCCGCGCAGGAACTGGACGAGCCGATTCTGCCGCTGCCGCTTACCGTGGAGCTCGACCCGGCACGCGTGGCGCTGGGCGAAAAACTTTTTAATGACCCGCGTCTAGCGCATAACAATGCAATGGCCTGCGCAAGCTGCCACCAGCTCGAACAGGGCGGCGATGATGGCCTGCCGCGTTCGATCACCAACAGCGGCGAGCCCGATGTTATCAATACGCCGGGCATTTTCAACCGCGCATTCAATTTTCGTCAGACTTGGGGTGGCGCATTTCGCACGCTGGAAGAACAAGCCGAGGCGGCTTTACACAACCCGCGTCACGCTGCCACGACCTGGGAAGAGCTGTTGCCGAAGCTCGCGGCCGATGCGCAGTATGCCGCGAGCTTTTCCCGGATCTATGGCGGCGTGCGTAAGGAACACGTGCTCGACGCAATAGCAACCTACGAGCGCTCGTTGATTACGCCTAACGCGCCGTTCGACCGGTATTTGCGCGGCGATGCTCGGGCTATCAGCGCCGAGCAAAAACACGGTTACGAGCTGTTCAAAAGCTACGGTTGCATCAGTTGCCATCAAGGGGTCAATGTGGGCGGCAACTTGTTCCAGAAATTCGGCCTGTTCGAAGATTATTTCAAGCTGCGCGGCGGGCCGCTCATGCCGGCCGACTTGGGCCGCTACAACGTCACAAAAGACGAGCGCGACCGCCACGTGTTCCGTGTGCCCAGCCTGCGCAATATCGCAGTGACCGCGCCCTACTTTCACGATGGCAGTGTTGAAAAGCTAGGTTATGCGGTGGAAGTCATGGCGCGTGTGCAACTGGGGCGCAAGCCGCCGCCGCACGAAGTGCAGGCCATCGTGTCGTTCCTCGAAAGTCTCACCGGCGAATATCAAGGGCGCACGCTCGCAGCGCCGCGCAGCACGCCATGACCCGCGCGGCGCAACGCGCAACTTCGGTGTTCATGGCGTTATTGGCGGCGCTCTCCGGGCTCTATTATCAAGCTGAGCATCAGGAGTCCATCGCCGCAGCGCCTGAACGCCAGTTTTTGCGCAGGATCATTCGTCTCGATGCCGAAATAAGTCGTGACCTATTACTTATTCGCTCCGGCTTGTTGCTTAACTACGATTCAGTCAACACCGGGATTGCGGCCATGCACGCGCAGCTCGCGGCACTGCGGGCGCTTCCAGGCGGTGCGGCAGAGGAGGAGGTAATCGAACCGCTTGCGCAGGTCATCGCGCAGTCGGAGGAGTATATCGAAACCTACAAAAGCGACATCGCAGTGATGCGCAATTCGCTGCTCTACGTGACATTATTGGCGAAACGCCGCTTCATGGAATCCACTTCGAGCAAGTCTGCCGTGTTGTATCGATGGCTGGCGCCTCTCGACAATGCACTGCTGCGCTACTTGTACCACCCGAGCGATCCCGAGTGGCAATCTGCGCAGGCCGTGTTACGCGAATTGAAGACGCGGCCTTGGCCAGCGGCGCGGCGGGCGCAGGCCGATGAACTTATCATGCACGGTAGTGTGGTGCTGGAACGCGCCGCGCGCATCGACGCAATACTCCGTATCCTGCGCACGGAGTCGATTAGCGAACACGCACGCCGTGCCGACCAAGCGTATCTGGAACGCGCACAGCGTGCGGCCGAACAAGCACATCGTTACTGGATTGCAATTTTCGGTGTGGCACTGCTGCTGGCGGCGTTGCTTGCAGCGGGCGCATTACGCTTGCGTTTTACCACGCGCGAACTGCGGCGCAGCCGTAATCAATTGAGCGCGTTATTCGAATCCGCCCCCGATGCGATTTTAACCGCCGATGCG
This sequence comes from Gammaproteobacteria bacterium, assembly GCA_016200445.1. Lineage (GTDB taxonomy): Bacteria > Pseudomonadota > Gammaproteobacteria > SG8-11 > SG8-11 > UBA6921. Next base: position 14,556 of record JACQEQ010000155.1, read on the forward strand.
AAGCAGCGTATCTTGACTATCAACCCGGCAGCAGAAGCCTTGTTCGGTTACAAGGCGCACGAAGCCGTCGGCAAGCCGTTGGAAGTGCTGATTCCGCAGCGGTTTCGCGCAGTTCACCAGGAACACGTGCATGCCTTCGCCAGCGAATCAGTCGAGTCACGGCGCTTAGGTGCCGGCCGCTGCGTCGTTGGTTTGCGCAAAGACGGCACCGAAGTGCCCCTGGAAGCCGCCATTGCCAAGGTGCAGGCCGGCGGGCCCGCCGTGTTGATTGCAATGGCGCGCGACATCGGCGAGCGCCAGCGTATGGAAACCGCCTTGCTGGCTTCCGAAGTGCGCTTTCGCGCCACCTTCGAACAGGCGGCGGTGGGCATGGCGCTGGTGGCGCCAGACGGCCGTTGGCTGCGGGTGAATAATAAACTTTGCAGCATTGTCGGCTATCGCCGCGAGGAGTTGCTGGCGCACACGTTTCAAAGCATCACTTACCCGGACGATCTGCAAAGCGATCTGGCACAAATGCAGCAAATGCTCGACGGCAACATCGCACATTATTCGATGGAAAAGCGTTACATCCGCCGTGACGGCAGCCCGGTGTGGATCAACCTAACCGTTGCCTTGGTGCGAACGTCGACAGGAGAACCGGACTATTTCATTGCGGTGATCGAAGACATCGATGCGCGTAAACGTATCGAACAGGAGAGAGAACAGCTGGCCGCCTTGGTCGAATCCTCGTCTGAATTCATCGGTACGGCAACCATGCAAGGGCAGGGTGTGTACTTAAACGCGGCCGGTTACAAACTGGTGGGTCTTGACGCCAGCACCGTGACCGACAAGAACATCGGCGACTTCTTGCCGCCGTCTGCTTTAGAGCACGCCGAAAAAACCGTGATACCGGCGATATTTCGCGATGGATTCTGGAGTGGTGAAACCGAATTGCGCCACGTGGTGACTGGCGAGGCCATTCCGGTGCAACAGTACGCGTTCATTATCAAAGACCCGCGCAGCGGAGCCCCAATGTTGCTGGCCAATATTAGTCATGACATTCGTGAGCGCAAACAGGCTGAAGCGCTTATCCAGAAGCTCAATGCCGATTTGGAGCAGCGGGTTCGCGAGCGCACCGCGCAGCTTGAAGAGGCGAACAAGCAACTGGAGATGTTCGCCTACTCGGCCTCGCATGATCTGCGCACGCCGCTGCGCGCCATCGATGGCTTTAGCCAGGCGTTGCTCGCCGAATGCGGCCCTGCATTTAGTCCGGCCGGGCACGGGTACCTCGAGCGGGTGCGTGCCGCGACCCAGCGCATGGGTCAGCTCATCGATGATTTGTTGCAGTTCTCGCGGCTGACACGCGTTGAAATTGCGTCTGGCAATGTAAGTTTGTCGCAGCTGGCGCATGCCGCACTGGAGCAACTGGCGCAGCTTGAACCCGCACGCCAGGTCGATATTCATATTGCGGAACACTTGGCCGCGCGTGGCGACCCTCGTCTGCTGGCGATTGTGTTGAATAACTTATTGAGCAACGCGTGGAAATACACTTCAAAAATTCAAGCTGCGCGTATCGAGTTCGCGGCCGGGCAGCAGGACGGCCGCACGGTGTTTTACGTGCGCGACAACGGCGTTGGTTTCGATATGAAATATGCGGGCAAACTATTCGGCGTATTTCAGCGCTTGCATCGCGTTGAAGAATTTCCCGGCACTGGCGTTGGGCTTGCCACCGTCGCCAATATCATCAACCGCCATGGCGGACGCGTGTGGGCCGACAGCGCGCCAGATCAGGGTGCGACATTTTATTTCACGCTACCGCAGTAGCGATGGGGTAGTTTAAAAACCGTTGCCGCCGTCGCAGTTAATCCAGAGCTTGACGATTTTCCGGAATAGCCGAACACTCAGCCACTCCGGATTATCGTTTCTGTCGTTGTCCTAAAGTTAACCTCGCCGGCGGCTGAAATGACCAAAGACGACACCGTTAATTTATCAACACCGGCTTCCTGCACGGATGCGGTGGTCGAAGCGCTGCGCAACAGTCAGCAGCAACTACTGACGTGAATCACTCTGGCGCCGATGAGCATCGCGATGTTCGACCGCGATATGCGTTACCTCGCATACAGCGCGCGTTGGTTACAGGACTACGGCCGCGGTTATGCCGATTTAACCGGACGCTCGCACTACGACATCCATCCCGATCTGCCCGGGCAGTGGAAGGAGGTTCACCAGCGCGGTATGGCGGGTGAAACGATTAAAAAAGACGACGATTATTGGCTGCAAGCAGATGGCAACGCGCATTGGCTGAGCTGGTCGGTCACGCCGTGGCGCGACGTCCACGGCGAAATCGGCGGCATCATTATTGTGACCGAGAACATTACAGCGCGTATGCAAACCGTGGAGGCTTTGCGCGCGAGCGAAGAACATTTCCGCACGCTCTTTGAGCAGGCTACCGATGGCATTGTGGTGACCGATGCACGGGGACAATACGTGGACGCCAATACCGCCGCCTGTCGGCTACTGGGCTACACGCGCGAAGAATTACTCAGCAAGAACGTCACGGACGTCGTCTCGCCCGAGGAACGGGAACGTGTTGCTCCGAAACTCGTGCGGCTGCTGGAAGCGGGTGGCGAGGTTATTCGGTCCGAATGGACATTTCGCCGCAAAGACGGTTCGACCTTTCTGGGCGAAGCAACGGGCACGCGATTGCCGGACGGACGGCTGCAAGGATTTCTGCGCGACGTCACCGAAACCCGGCGCACCCAAGCGCAGTTTCAGGACCGCCAGCATTTCCTGCAACAGGTGCTCGATACCGAACCGGGCACGGTGTACATCTTCGACCTCATAACGAGCAGCAATGTCTACATCAACCGCCACTGGCTGACGGCCTACGGCTACACACCGGAAGAGACTGCCGCAATGGGAGCCGATTTTCTGCCTTACATTATTTCTCCCGGCGACCTGGCACGTATCACGGCACACCACGCGGCTTGGCGGCAGGCGCGCGAAGGGGAAATTCGCAGCATCGAATACCGTGTGCGCGCCAAGAACGGCGAGTGGCGCTGGCTGCACAGCCGCGAAACCGCGTTTGCGCGCGACGCCAACGGGCAAGTGACGCAGATTTTGGGTATCGCGCACGACATCACCGAGCGCAAGCAGGCGGAAGCGGCCTTGATCGAGCAGGCACGCATGCTGGATGCTGCTCAGCAGCTCGCCCATCTTGGGAGTTGGTCGGTACAGTTAGCCACCGGGAAAATTACCTGGAACGCGGAAGCCTATCGCATCTACGGCGTCTCTCCCGATACCTTCTCGCACCGCGTGGAAGATTATTTTTCTTTGGTACACCCCGATGATCATGCAGTTACCTATCGGCAATACGAGAACTTACTTGCCGGCACACCTATCAGTGACTATGAATTTCGCATTATCCGGCCCGACGGCGCAGTACGCACACTTGTTAGTGTCGGTTCCGTGCGATTCGATGCCGATCACCGTCCCGTTGAGATCATGGGTACGGTGCAAGACATTACCGAACGGAAACACGCCGAAGAATTAATACGCGACAGCGAACGCAAGATGCGCATGGTGCTGGACGGCTTGGGGCCGTCCATGTTCGTCGGGTTGATGACATCAGACGGCGTGCTGATCGAGGCCAACCGCCCGGCGCTGGCTGCAGCGGGGCTCAAGCCTGAGGACGTATTGGGCAAGCCGTTCGAACAAACGTATTGGTGGGCGTATTCCGAGGCGGTGCAAACGCAGTTGCGCGCCGCCGTTGAGCGCGCGAAACGCGGCGAGCCCACGCGCTATGACGTGCCGATTCGTGTTGCCGAAGGTGTGACGATCTGGATCGATTTCAGCATTCAACCGGTGCTTGATGCGCAAGGCCAAGTGACCTTTCTCGTTCCCTCGGCGTCGATCATCGACGAACGCAAGAAGTTGGAGCTCGAACTCGCCGCCAGCGAAGCGCTATTGCGCACGATCGTCGATTCCGAGCCGGCCTGCGTCAAGCTCATCGACGCTAGCGGCAAGCTGCTGGAGATGAATCAAGCGGGTCTTGACATGCTCGAAGCCGGGCAGCGCGCACAGGTCATCGGCGAGGAGGTTGCAAAACTGGTGGTGGCCGAGCATCGCGAACAATTCATGCAACTGCAACGGGCTGTGATCGGCGGCGCCAGCGGCACGCTCGAATTCGACGTCGTGGGGCTCAAGGGCACGCGCCGCACATTGGAAACACACGCCGTACCGCTGCGCGATGCCACCGGCAGCGTGATCGCAGCGTTGGGACTCACCTCCGACATCACCGCACGCAAGCGGATTGAAGTTGAGAACAGGCGCCTTGAGAGCCAGCTCCAGCAAGCGCAAAAAATGGAAGCCATCGGCCAATTGACGGCGGGCATCGCACATGACTTCAATAACATTCTCGCCAGCGTGCTGGGCTATACCGGCCTCGCACTCGAACAGCAGGTGCCGGACAAGCACAGCACGCTGGCCAATTACCTGCGCGAGGTGCAAACCGCCGGGTTGCGCGCGCGCGACCTGATCGCCAACCTGCTGGCGTTTTCGCGTTCGGGTGAAACACAGCGTCAGACGGTGTTATTGGGTCCGCTGGCGAAGGAGGTTGCCAAGACGCTGACGCCGACGCTTCCGTCCAGCATTGAATTCACGACACGCATCGAAGCCGACGGTCTGAATGTACTGGCTGATCCGGTGCAACTGCATCAGGTCATCATGAATCTGGTGATCAATGCGCGCGACGCGCTAGGCGAACACGGTCGCATCGAACTTGCAGTGAGCGAGGCGCACGGCCTGCATGCGATCTGTAGTGGCTGCCACGGAGATATCGCCGGGGATTTCGTGGAACTGGCGGTCAGCGACAACGGTCCGGGGATTGCACCGGAGGTGCTGCTGCGCATGTTCGATCCGTTTTTCACCACCAAGGCCACCGGCAAAGGCACCGGCATGGGCTTGTCGGTGGTGCACGGGGTGGTGCACGACTGCGGCGGCCACGTGCTGGTTGAGTCAAAACCAGGCGCCGGGACGCTCATGCGCGTGCTGTTGCCGTTGGTGAACACGGCCGCCGCTTTCATCGCCGGTTTGCCGGATGCGGCGGAACCCATCATCCCCGGCAGCGGCCATATCCTGGTGGTCGACGACGAAGAGGTGCTGGCGCAGCTGTTCGGCGAGGTGCTGAAAGCGTATGGCTATCAGGTTACCGTGTACAGTGACAGCCAGCGCGCGCTGCAACAATTTCGCACCGCGCCCGGCGAATTCGACGCCGTGATCAGCGATCAAACCATGCCCGGCTTGACCGGCGTCGAACTCGCACGGGCACTGCGCGCGCTAAGTCCAGAATTGCCGGTCATCCTGTGCACCGGCTACAGCACCACGCTCGACGAACACGTCGCCGCGCAACTGAACGTCGCATTATTGTCAAAACCAGTTTCTTTCAAAACCCTGTTGCTGACGCTGGCAAAGCTGCTGGCCGAGGGCGGCGCTGCTGGGTAATCTTTCCGGCACTCAAGCGGGCGCACTGCGCACGCTATGGCGCAGAAATTCATGCAAGGCGGTAATGGCCTGATGAATCGCATCCAGCGCACAGGGCTAAAGCGATTTTTCCTGGCCAGCTATTGACGTGCATAAAATTCCTGCCTTAGTGCAGGTAAGGCACTCCCTTACAGGAACTCACCATGTCCGACGCACGCTTGACGACCAAGGGCCAGGTTACGATTCCGCGCGATATTCGCGAGCGGTTACACCTTAAATTTGGAGATCGGTTAAGGTTTCGGATCACCGACAGCGGGCAGGTGGTGCTTGAGGCGGCCAAGCACCATGTGGCCGAGTTGTATGGCTCGTTCCAGCGTAAAGGCAAAAAGGTTATGCCGGTCGAGGCGATGGATGAGGCGCTCCGTCGCCGGTTCAAAAAGCCATGAATGGTATCGATACTAAAGGTGCTGGTTCGATATGTGGCCGCCGACGATCCAGTGTAAGCGGCGAAGGCTAAACGCAGCATGGAATCGGGCATGTCCTACGTGAATTGCATCGTGTTGTGCGAGACGGTATGGGTGCTGGAGTCGGCTTATGATTACGGCCGCAAAGAAATCGCCGATACGCTCGAACGCATCTTGTCGACGCACGAAATTGAAGTGGAAGACTCCGAAATGACGCTGGCTGCGTTGCAGGATTACCGGCGGTCATTACCGACTGCTTGATCGGGTGCCGCAATGCCAATTACGGCTGCGAGCAAACGGTTTCTTTTGATAAGTGCGCCAAAGCCGCTTGGAGCATTAAAATTATTTGAGTGGGTTTTCGACGGGATTTTTTGTAACCGAATCTATTTCCCAAGCACCCGATTGATCATGCCAGTAGTCGACACACCAGGCACAAAGTGCAGGATCTTGACTTCACCACCGGCATCTAGCACGCAGCGATGTCCGGCGATGTCTTCCACCCGATAATCGCCGCCCTTCACCAGTACGTCGGGCAACACGCGGCAAATCAAACTCTCCGGTGTGTCCGCACTGAACGGCACCACCCAATCCACGGCGCGTAATCCGGTTAACACCGCCATGCGTTGCGCCAGTGAATTAATCGGGCGAGTCGCGCCTTTTAAACGATTCACCGAGGCATCGTCGTTCACGGCCACAATCAAGCGGTCGCCGAGCGCGCGGGCTTGTTGCAAGTAGGCGACGTGACCGGCGTGCAGGATGTCGAAGCAGCCGTTGGTCATGACAATTTTTTCGCCGTTGGCTTTGGCGTGCAGCACCGATGTGAGCAGCGCAGTTTCGTCGAGCACGCCGGTGGGGACGTCGCGTGCGCTGCGGTCTTGCGCGGCGATGGCCGCGCGCAGTTCCTGCGGGTTCACCGTCGCGGCGCCGAGTTTGCCGACCACAATCCCGGCGGCCACGTTCGCCAGTGCGGTGGCTTCGGGCAAGGTCATGCCGGCGGCCAGCGCACTAGCCAGCACGCCGATGACGGTGTCACCCGCGCCGGTGACGTCGAATACTTCGCGCGCTTGCGCGGGCCAAAACTCCGGGGCGTGCTCGCGTTGCAACAGTGTCATGCCGTGTTCGCCGCGTGTGATCAGCAACGCGTCAAGCCGCAAGTGTTGGAGCAGGTTTTGACCTTTACTGACCAGCTCGCTGTCGTCGTGACAGGCGCCGACGATGGCGCTGAATTCGGCGCTGTTGGGCGTGAGTAGGGTGGCGCCGCGATAACGTTCGAAGTCGGTGCCCTTGGGATCGACCAGCACGATTTTTCCGGCGGCGCGCGCGCGCGCGATCAGCTCAGGCGCGGCAGCCAACGTGCCTTTGGCGTAGTCCGACAGCGCCACCACGTCGGTAACGGTTACCAAACGTTTGAAGCGTTCCAGCAATGCCTGCGGCGGGTGCGCGTAAAACGAGTCCTCGAAATCCAGGCGTAGCAGTTGCTGGTGTTTGCTCAGCACGCGCAGCTTTACAATGGTTGTCAAGCCTGGCACCGGCGTGAACGCGCATTCCACGCCGGCGTTTTTTAAAAATGCTATGAGGCCGTGCGCATTGGCGTCGTCGCCGACCAGTCCGTCCACGCGCGCTTGCGCGCCGAGCGCGGCGATATTGAGCGCGACGTTGCCCGCGCCGCCCGGCCGTTCCTGCGCATCCGTGACGCGCACCACCGGCACCGGTGCTTCCGGCGAGATACGCGCGGTCGTGCCTTGCCAGTAGCGGTCGAGCATCAGGTCTCCGACTACCAGCACGCGTGCTGTTGAGAAATCTGGAACGTGTAATTTCAAAGCATCATTCCTCGAACGCTTCACACAGCAAATGCAGAATTAAAATATGCGCTTCCTGGATGCGCCCGGTGCCGGTTGTAGGAATCACCAGCGCGTGATCGACCAGCGGCAGCAGCTTGCCGCCGTCGCGGCCGAGCAATCCAACGGTGGTGATTTTATGGCGGTGTGCGTATTCGACGGCTTCGACCACGTTGGCGGAATTGCCCGATGTGCTGATCGCGATCAGCACATCGCCCGCGCGTGCCAGCGCTTCTAGCTGGCGTGCGAATACGCGTGCATAGCCGTAGTCGTTCCCGATGGCAGTGAGCGCAGAAGCGTCGGTGGTCAGCGCAATCGCCGGATAGGCGCGGCGATCCTTTTCGTAGCGACCGGTGAGTTCCGAGGCAAAGTGCTGTGCGTCGGCCGCCGAACCGCCGTTGCCACAGGCGAACACGCGTCCATCGGCGCGAAAGGTTTTTTTCAGCAATTCAGCAACTGCAACGATGGCAGGCGCGATACCCTCGACGGCGTCGATGGCGCGTCGATGGGCTGCGATGCTGACGTTAATGTTTAATTCCATCCTGATGGTCCCCGTGCGGATGGCGACATTCTAAATCAAACCGCCAGGTTGTCGCATGATTTACCCAATTCAATGCTGGCGCAGTACAATGCACGCCTGAAAATCAGCCGATCCACATCACTTTGTTCGCTATGACCAGACTAACCAAGAGTGCGCTGTTGTTCGGCTTGTCGTTGCTGGTGTTCGGATGGTTCCGCGCGTTGCTGCTGTGGATTTATCCCGAGCAGTTCGACGGCTTGGCGCTGCACGACGTTGTGCTCGCGTTTGTGCACGGCGTGCGTTTCGACGCGTCCACCCTCGTGGTGGTGTTTATCGTTCCGTTGTTGCTGATGAATTTTCCACTCGCGATTGCGCAGCGCCCCGGCTGGTTCAATTCATTTGCGTGGCTGCTGTATGTGCTGACGTTGATCATGGTTGGCGTGCTGGTCAGCGACCTGATTTATTTTGGCTTCGTCAGCCGCCACCTCGGCAACGAGATCATGTTGCTGGGCAACGACGGCGGTTTCGTGCTCGATATGGCGTTCGGCAGCTATAAGTGGATCGTGTTGGCGTTCGTGATCGGTTCTGCGTTGTTGTTTGTAATTTGGCGCAGGGTTTTGACATTAAAGTTGGCTCCGGCGCGCCTCATGGCGGTGCAATACGTCGTGATGCTGCTGGGTTTGATCATCATCGGGCGCGGCGGCATCACCAACAAACCGATCAGCGCCATCGACGCGTTTACCACCGGCGAAACCCGCTTCGGCAATCTGGTGCTCAATGGCGTGTTCACCGCCGCGCATGCCAGCAATAACAGCAAGAGCGTCAATCACCACTTCGTGCCGCTGGCCGATGCGTTGCACAGCGTGCAAGGCGCGGCGCCGCCGGATGCGGAATTTCCGATGCTCAAGCGTTACCCGGCGCACAAAACCAACTACAACATCGTGTTCGTGATGCTGGAAAGCTGGGACCCGAAATACATCGACAGCTTCGGCGCGGACCATCTGAAGCTGACGCCCAACTTCGACGCGCTCGCTGCGCAGGGGCTGAAGTTTGACAATTTTTACGCCGCCGGGCAGCGCAGCATCGAAGGTGCGCAGGCGGCGCTAACCGGGCTACCGATTTTAACCGGCATGCCGGTGATCGGCAGTGGCCTGGAGTTGTCGAACATCTCGCGCCTGGGCAGCATCGCCAAGAGCAACGGCTACAGCACGTTGATGGTACAAAGC
>JACQEQ010000156.1 GCA_016200445.1 Gammaproteobacteria bacterium
ACGACGAGAACATCACGATCGGCGTCGGCCGCTTCGCCATGATCTGGCGCACTGCGGTAATGCCGTCCATCACCGGCATTTCAATATCCATGGTGACGACATCAGGCTTGAGTTCGAGAACTTTTTGAATGGCCTGTTCGCCATTCTCGGCGACGCCCACGACTTCGAGATCGGTGGTTGCATTGAGGATTTCAGTAACACGACGCCGGAAGAATTTGGAATCGTCAACTACCAGCACGCGCACTTTCATGGACAGGATCCTTAGGCCGCGCGGCGCGCATAAGCACGCATCAACTCCGGAACATCCAAGATGAGCGCGATGCGTCCGTCCCCGGTAATGGTCGCGCCGGACAAACCCTTGGTACCCTGTAGCATCGCTCCAAGGGGTTTAATCACGACTTCTTCCTGGCCAACCAAGTGATCGACGATGAAGCCGACCTTCATCGCACCCACCGTGACCACGACGACATGACCCATTTCAGGTAGTTCGTCGCTGCCCGCGCCATGCGCCAGCCAATGCCGCAGATAAAATAACGGTAACGCGCGTTCGCGTACCATGATGACCAACTGCCCATCGACGACGTTGGTCAAGCGCAAGTCCAGATGCAGAATTTCGCTGACATTGACCAACGGCAACGCAAATGTTTGCTCTTTGAGCTTCACCATTAATGTCGGCATGATCGCCAGCGTTAACGGCACTTTGATGGAAAGCGTGGTGCCCTTGCCACGTTGCGAAAATATTTCGACTACGCCGTTGAGCTGGGCGATGCGAGTCTTGACAACATCCATGCCGACCCCGCGCCCGGAGATATCGGAAATTTGATCTTTGGTCGAAAAGCCGGGCAGGAAAATCAGATTAAAACATTCGTTGTCTGTCAGGCGCTCGGCAATCGATTCGACCAATACGCCTTTTTCCACAGCCTTACGCCGCAAAATTTCCGGATCCATACCGCCGCCATCGTCTTCGATGGTCAGCAAAATATGGTCGCCTTCCTGACGCGCAGCCAGGGTGATCGTACCGGCGCGCGGTTTGCCGTTGCGTTCGCGCACCTCGGGCATTTCGATACCATGATCGACTGCGTTACGCACCAAGTGCACTAACGGATCGGCCAGCGCTTCGACCAGGTTTTTGTCAAGATCAGTCTCTTCGCCGTGCAATTCGAGATTCACATCTTTGTTCAAACTGCGCGCGAGGTCGCGCACTACGCGTGGAAAACGCCCAAATACTTTCTTGATCGGCTGCATGCGTGTCTTCATCACCGCTGCTTGCAGATCCGCCGTCACGACATCGAGATTAGAAATGACCTTGGCCATTTCCTCATCGCGGCGCGAAGCTTCCAGTGTTGACAAGCGGTTGCGCACCAGCACGAGTTCACCGACCAGATTCATAATTTGGTCGAGCCGCTTAGTGTCGACACGCACGGTGGTATCCGCAGCGGCGGCTTCTTTTGCCTTCGCCGATTTGTCGTCGCCGTGCGCAGCTTCGGATTTGTCTTCATGCGGCTCTGCATGCGCGACAACCGGCGCGGCCGGTTTGGGTTCCACCAATTTCAAGCGGGTATCCTTCGGCGGCTCCACGGGCTTGGGTGCTGGCGGCGCTTTCGGTGCTGCAAACGCCGGGGCGGTGGGCGAAACCGTTTTGCTATGCAGTTGATCGAGCAAGTTCTCGAATTCGTCGTCGGTAATCTCATCGGCGGATTTGGCAGCACCCGTTACCGGTGCCGCTGGTTTGCTTGCGGCCGGTTGGGCTGGGGTAGCCGGCTTTGCGCTGGCAGGCGGTGCGACCGGCGTAGTGTGCAACTTATCGAGCAACGAATCGAATTCGGCCTCGCTGATTTCATCGCTGGAAGCCGGCGCTGCCGCAGCGGGTTTTCCGCTCTGCGCGCTATCCAATAACTGATCGAATTCGGCATCGGTAATATCATCGTCTGCCGACACGGCCGCCGCCGCTTGCGGCGTGCTTTCGGGCATGGCAAATGTTTCCAGCTTTTCTAGCATACTCAGCGGCGCGGCGGCCGGCTCTTCGCGTGCGCGCAGCTGCACGAACTGCCCGTTTAATATATCAAGCACCGGCAATATGGCGTCCATCAGCGCCGCGTCGACCCGCCGCTGACCGTTACGCAAGGTATTGAACACGTCTTCAGAGCGGTGGCAGATCGCGACAATTGCAGTCAAATTCAGAAAACTACCGCCGCCTTTGATGGTGTGAAAGCCGCGGAATACCGTATTGAGCAAGTCTTTATCGTTGGGGCGGTGCTCAAGCTCGACAAGCTGCTCATTGAGCTGTTCGAGAATCTCACCCGCCTCGACGAGAAAGTCTTGCAGTATTTCTTCGTCAGCTTCAAACGCCATTGCCGTTTCCTCAGAATCCCAAACTCAAAAGTAAATCATCGACAGCGTCTTGCCCGGACACTGCACCGTCGGTTTTAACACCCGGCACCACAGGTCCTTCCGCCTTGATCGCATCGTGGTGGTTGTTCACCGGCACCACTTTTTGACTGGAGAGTTTGATCAAATTTACCAGATTGGCTTCCACGTCTTCGACCAGCGTAATTACGCGCTTGATAATCTGTCCGGTCAGATCTTGAAAATCCTGCGCTAACAACACGTCATTGAGTTTCGCTTTGAGATCGGCCGACTTGGTTTCGGTCGTGCCCAAAAACAGGTCAATACTTTTGGCCAATTCGCGAAACTCCTGCGCGTTCATTTCGCGCTTTTGAAAGCGCTGCCATTGGGCGCGCAAATTAACCGCAACATTGGCAATATCTTCCACCAGCGGTAACGAATGTTCGACCGCACTCATGGTCCGGTCGGCGGCATTTTGCGTCATCGTGATCACATGATTTAAGCGTTCACGCGCATCCGGAATATCTTTTTCCGCCAGATCGGACACGCGCGAATCCACACGAAAACTTGCGAGCGCATCGTGAAATTCACGCGTCAACTTACCGAGCTCCTGAAACAAACTGACTTCGCGTGCGCGCACTAATTCATCAAGCGCCTTCGCAGCCTGATCTTCATTACCGCAGCGCATTTCCACGATCAACCGTTCGGCTGTTGCGAGCACTTGATCGTTGATTACCGTTTCCACCGTCATGAGTTCTTCCCCAGATATCGTTATGCGCCGCCTTCGATGCGCTGAAAGATTTTGTCGATCTTCTCTTTCAACGTCGCGGCAGTGAACGGTTTGACGATGTAACCGTTGACGCCGGCTTCGGCGGCCGCAACGATTTGTTCGCGTTTTTGTTCGGCAGTGACCATCAATACGGGCAACGTCTTGATATTTTCTTCGGCACGTACCGCCTTCAGTAGATCGATGCCTTGCATACCGGGCATGTTCCAGTCGGTCACCAGAAATTGAAACTCGCCGGTCTTGAGCATCGGCAACGCGGTTTTACCGTCGTCTGCTTCGGCAGTGTTATTGAAACCCAAATCGCGCAACAGGTTTTTGATAATCCGACGCATCGTGGAAAAATCATCCACGATCAGGATTTTCATGTTCTTGTCCAAGGTAAGCCTCCGATCAGCCCCGCGACATCATTCGCTTGGATGTTATTTACTGCATGAAGTAACGTTGCGAATTGTGCCGCTCAGCTGGTCCAAGGATTCAGACGCGCTTGTAACCGGATAACCGCCTGACTATGAATTTGACTGACGCGCGATTCGCTCACCCCTATTACGGCACCGATCTCGCGAAGGTTTAATTCTTTGTCGTAGTACAGGGACATGACAAGGCGTTCGCGTTCCGGAAGCCCGGCAATTGCCTGCGATAAATTACGCTTGAAGTCCTCGCGTTGCAGTCCTTCGAGCGGACCAGGTAGATGTTCGTTCATGCCCACCGACATGCAATCGTCGTCGACACCCAAGTCTTCGAAAGAAAAAATCTTGTGGCCATTCGAGTCCTGCAATATCTGATGGTACTCGTCCAGCGTCAGTCCCATGGCTTCGGCGATTTCATGATCGCGCGCGTCGCGTCCGGTACGATTCTCGATATCGCGCACGACTTCCGCCACCATGCGCGCTTTACGATGCACCGAGCGCGGCGCCCAATCGTTCTTTCGAATTTCATCAAGCATTGACCCCCTGATGCGAATTCCCGCGTAGGTTTCGAAACTGGCGCCTTGGTTAGCGTTGTAGTTACGCGCCGCTTCCAGCAAACCGATCATGCCTGCCTGGATTAAATCATCCGGCTGCACGCTGGGCGGCAAACGGCTAATCAGGTGATAAGCGATACGCTTAACCAGCGGTGCATACTTCTGCACGGTTAAAGCGTCTTTTTTACTTTTCTTGCTAACTTGGGTCTGGG
>JACQEQ010000161.1 GCA_016200445.1 Gammaproteobacteria bacterium
GAGCGCTTTGTACGCGGTGTGAATGCCAGCCTCGAACACGGCATTCCGATGGTGTGTTTTTCCGCCAGCGGCGGTGCGCGCATGCAAGAAGGCTTGTTCTCGCTGATGCAAATGTCCAAAACCTCGGCGGCGTTGGCGCGCTTGTCAAAACGTGGCCTGCCGTTTATTTCGGTGCTCACCGATCCGACTATGGGCGGCGTGTCGGCCAGCTTCGCGATGCTGGGCGACATCAACATCGCCGAACCCAACGCACTGATCGGCTTCGCGGGGCCGCGTGTGATCGAACAAACCGTACGGCAAACCTTGCCGGAAGGTTTTCAACGCAGCGAATTCTTGCTCGAGCACGGCGCGATCGACATGATCGTCGACCGTCGCGACCTGCGTGACCGCCTCGCGCAATTGCTGTCGATGTTGATGGGCAAATCGGCGCCGTAGGCGGGCTTAGCGTAACCCAGCGGGGCATCGCTGGGATTCCTTCGTCATCCCAGCCTACATTCCTTCATGCGCTTCACCTCGCTCCCCGCCTGGCTTGCCTGGCAAGAAACCCTGCACCCCAACGCGATTGATCTCGGGTTGGAACGCGTGCGCGTCGTCGCGCAACGTATGCAACTTTTGCAACCAGCGTACGTTCTGATCACCGTCGGTGGTACCAACGGCAAAGGTTCGAGCGTCGCGATGCTGGAAGCGATCTTGCTTGCCGCAGGCTATCGCGTCGGTGCCTACACCTCCCCCCACTTATTGCGTTACAACGAACGCGTGCGCGTCAACGGCATCGAGGCGAGCGATGCGCAACTATGCGCTGCGTTTGCACACATCGATGCCGCGCGCGGCGATACTTCGCTGACCTATTTCGAATTCGGCACGCTCGCGGCGTTGGATATTTTTTCAAATGCCAAGCTGGATATCGTCGTGTTGGAAGTCGGCTTGGGCGGTCAGTTAGACGCAGTTAATATTCTCGACGCCGATGTCGCGCTCGTCACCAGCGTGGCGCTGGATCACACCGAATGGCTGGGGACTGACCGCGACAGCATCGCGCGCGAAAAGGCCGGAATTTACCGCGCCGGAAAGCCCGCACTGTTCGGCGAACCCGACGTGCCGCCCAGTTTGCAACAGCATACGCGCGACATCGGCGCCGCCTTGTATCGCTATGGCACCGACTTTGGCGCGCGCCCGGTTGCCAACGGGTGGAGCTGGTGGGGCCTGGGCAAAGAACGCCACGCGCTGGTGTTGCCCGCATTGCGCGGTGCGCACCAACTGCAAAACGCGGCGGGTGTGTTGATGGCGTTGGAGCTGCTGGCGGAGCGCGTGCCGGTGACGCAAGCGCAGATTCGCACTGGTCTGATGACGGTGGCATTACCGGGGCGCTTTCAGGTGCTGCCCGGACCAGTCACGCACATCTACGACGTCGCACACAATCCGCATGGCGCGCACGCGCTCGCGCAAACGTTACGCACGCACCCGTGCAGCGGCCGCACCTTCGCGGTGTGCGGCATGCTGCGCGACAAAGACATCCGCGCGACGCTGGCGGAACTCGCCGCACAGGTGGATGCATGGTATGTCGCGCCTGTCGGTTCGCCGCGCACCGCGTCTGCTGAGGAGCTGGTCATCGCCGTGCACGTGGTCGCCATGGGCAAACCGGTGGTTGCACTCCCCGACATCGCCACCGCGCAACAACAGGCACTTGCCGACGCCCGTGACGGCGATCGCATTGTGGTGTTCGGGTCGTTTTACACGGTGGCGGCCGCGTTGCCCGCCAGCCTATAATCAGGCCTCGTAATCGCGCACAGGTGTAGGCAGTGACAGACAGTCGATTTCGTAATCGCGTAGTGGGTGCATTGGTACTAGTGTCGCTCGCGGTGATTTTTATCCCGATGATTTTGACCGGGCAGGGCAGCCTGGACATGAGTTACCGCGGCCCGGCGATTCCGCCCGAACCCGGCTATAAATTCCCGGACAAAATTATCGACAAGCCGGTGACGGCGCCGGTCGTGACTGCCACGCCGCGCGTCACCGTTATTGAACCCGGCACCGCCGACGAAAAAGAAGCGGAGGCCGCGCGCAGCGCCACGCTGGCGGAGCCGGAAGTGTCAATACCAGCGCCCGAGCCGGAGGCCGTGCCGGAAACACCCGAAGCGGTTGCAGCGCCAGCGCGTGCCGCACCCGCTTGGGCGGTGCAGGTCGGTAGCTTCGCCAACAAAACCAGCGCCTTCACCTTGCGCGATCAACTGCGCGCTAAAAAATACGCCGCGTATGTCGAGTCGGTGCCGACCGCCACCGGTCCGGTGTATCGCGTGCGCGTCGGGCCGGAGTTGCAGCAAGCGCTCGCCGAGACCTTGCAAGCCCGCATCGCCAAGGACACCGGGCACAAGGGTATCGTGGTGAGTCACCGCTGAGTTCAAGGAACGCGTGGGTTCGCAAGCAGGAGCAGCATCACAATGGGCAAGCCAAAGTTTTTCATCACCGACGTATTTACCACGCGCAAGTACGGCGGCAATCCACTGGCAACATTTATCGATTGCGAGTCGTTGTCTGCGCAAGAAATGCAGCAGATCGCCAAGGAAATCAATTTTTCCGAAACGACTTTTATCACCGCACGTCAGCCGCGCAACGGCGGGTATGACGTGCGTATCTTCACGCCGAAATCCGAGGTGGAGTTTGCTGGCCACCCGACGTTAGGAACCGCGCATGTGATTCGTAATCAGGTCATGCAGACGCGTGCCAACGATCTGGTGCTGAACCTGCCGATTGGACCGGTCCCCGTTACCTTTGCCGATGCAACGGCGAGTGCCACCGTGGTGTGGATGAAACAGTTCGCGCCAAAATTCGGCAAGCAAGGGGATGCCGCCGCATTGGCGCGTGTATTGGGTATCGAACCCGCCGCCCTCGACATGGATTTTCCTATTGAGGAAATTTCCACCGGGTTTCCGCACATCGTTGTGCCGCTAAAAAGCCTTGCTGCATTGAAGCGTGTAACGATCAACACACAGCACTATCGCGCGTTGGTTGCCGATGCCTGGGCGAAGATCATTTTGGTGTTCAGCCGCGAAAGCTACGAACCTGGCCAAAGCCTGAGCGTGCGCGTGTTTGCCGATTTTTACGGCATTCCGGAAGACGCCGCTACGGGTAGCGGCAATGGTGCGCTTGCCGCGTATCTGGTGCGGCATAACGTCTTGGGCTCGGCACAGGTCGATGTATTGTCCGGACAGGGCTACGAAATGGGTCGGCCCTCCACGTTGGCACTGCGCGCGCACGCTAACAAAACCGACATCGAAGTGTTCGTGGGCGGCAGTGTCGTCGACGTGGCGGAAGGTGTCTGGGGTTAACCAATCAATCCAACCGAATTTTTTTGAAAATCACGGTATGTCATGAACTGGCTCGATATAGCAATTTTGGTGGTCATCGCGTTGTCCGCCTTGTTCGGCGTCACGCGCGGACTGGTGCGCGAAGCGCTGTCGTTGGGCGGGTGGGTGCTTGCCGTCTGGGTGGCGCTGGAGTTTTCTCCGTGGCTGTCCGACCTCATGGCCTCGGCGATTACCATCGTGTCGCTGCGTTTCTTCGCGGCGTTTGTACTGTTGTTCATCGTCACGCTGGTAGTGGCTGCGCTGTTGAATCACCTGATTTCGCAGGCGGTGCGCAAATCCAGTCTCAGCAGTACTGACCGCGCGTTGGGCGGATTATTCGGGCTGTTGCGCGGCGTGGTTTTGGTCGGCGTGCTGGTTTGGCTGGCGGGCTTCACTAAACTGCCGCACCAAATGGGCTGGGAACATTCCAAGCTGGCAAGTTATTTCGAACACACGGTCGGCTGGGCACGCAGCATGGTGCCGGCGAATCTTGGTAAGAAATTTGGTTACGAATGATTGGTATCGTCTACTGTGACATCAACATGTTCCAACCAGACATTGAGGCAGAGATATTTTTCCTTTCCACCGAGGAAGGCGGTCGTCATGTTCCCGTAAAATCAGGTTACAGACCGGACCACAACTTTGGTGCAGGTATGCTCAATGCCGCCGTACACGAATACATCAGTTGCGAATTCGTTGCACCCGGACAAACAGCCAGAGCAAACATTGGATTTGCTAATCCAGGGTTCAAAAACGGTAGGTTTTATCCCGGCTTCGAATTCAAAATACAGGAAGGAGGGCGGCTGGTAGGGCGCGGCGTTATCACTAAAATTTTTAATGCGGCATTGCGCGCACCTTAGTATTGAAGAACTACTAACCTGCGGCATCCTTCAATTGCACTTTTAGGTTAAACTGCGCGCCTGTTGCAGCAGCATAAAAGGCGA